>NMQN01000193.1 GCA_003575245.1 Candidatus Atribacteria bacterium 1244-E10-H5-B2
AGGTATACCTGCTTAGAAGCATAACAGTCTATCATCTTAATGTCAAGACAATTAGAAGCAATAACAGTTTATCATTATTAATGTTAATACAATATGCTTGTATGATTGTTAAATGGCATAAATTCCACTGTCACAATGCGAAACTTTTAAACCCTAGCTATCGTCCTTCCTTATATTAGTTTGAATATTAGTTTTTCCATGGTCCCAACACAATTTGACTATAATCCTCAAAATATGCATCCCATGTAAATCGGTTTATTGTAACAGGAGAATGGAAACAATAGTTATAGCCTACAGAGCGAGATTGTCCAGGATAAATCCATGAAATACCATCCCCTATATGAAGATATCCTATTGAATTAAATTCATCTTCATAAATCTTTTCATCAAGCACATAATCGAACCTTCCTGGTCCTCTAAGAACTTTTTCACTATTGTTAATTACACTAAAATAGATCTCAACCCCAAACAAATCTTCCGGACAAAGCGGCCATTCAACTTGATCAATTTTCTCAACAGTGACTGTTATTCCATCTTTTGTAAGAGGGGTGCCTAAGGGGACAGGCTCTATGATGGGATCTGTTACAGTAATAGTTTTTGTGGTTGAATCTGTAGCTCCTTTATTATCTGTTATAGTGAGTAAAACATTATAACTTCCCGTGTAACTAAAAGTATGATTTATTGTTAGTCCGTTGCCTTTGTTTCCATCTTTAAAATCCCAGGCATAACTTATATTGTATTAACATTAATAATGATAAACTGTTATTGCTTCTAATTGTCTTGACATTAAGATGATAGACTGTTATGCTTCTAAGCAGGTATACCTATGAATAAATTTATTACTATTGCCAACAATAAAGGTGGTGTAGGTAAAACTACTACTGCTATAAATTTAGGAGCTGCTCTTGTCGAATTAAAGAAAAGAGTTTTGCTTGTTGATTTAGATCCTCAAGGAGGTTTAACTCTGGGTTTGGGATTTAATCCTGATAATTTTGGGAAAACTATATATGATATCCTAATAGATTCCGAGTTAAACCTGAAAAATGTTACTATCCCCACTAGAATCCCCGGGATGAACCTAGTACCCGCAAATCAAGATCTCTCTGGTGCCGAAGCAGAATTAATCGGTGAGGTAGCCTGGGAAAGCACTTTAAGAAATGCCTTGAACAATACTAAAGATCCTGACTATATCATTATCGATTGTCCACCAAGCTTAGGAGTCCTTACTGTGAACGGATTAGTTGCTGCCCAAACCGTGATAATCCCACTTCAATGTGAATACTTAGCTATGAGGGGACTGGGGCAACTTAATAAAGTCATATATAAGATCTGCGCTAGAATGAACCTCAAACTCACCACTAGAATTTTAAGAACTATGCATCAGGTGAGAACGATCCACTCAACCGATGTGGTAGAAGAGATAAAAAAGGTCTTTGGAGGAAAAGTATATGACTCCATAATTAAAAGGACTATAAAATTCGCTGACTCATCAGTGGCCGGACAACCCCTTTTAATCTATGCCAAAAAATCAGAGGCAGCCGATGCTTACCGTGAGTTAGCAAAGGAGGTGATTAAAGATGACTAAAAGAATCAGAATAAAAGGTCAGGGAGCAGACATTTTTTTAGGTGGAAATAATCCAGCATCCCAACGAATCAGTAGGGCAGCAAAACAATATGCTGGTAAAACAGTAGAAGTCAGTAAGGCTACTTTTTATCTGCCTATTGATTTGATAGAAGACCTCGAAGATGCCTGGTTAAGTTTAAGAGGTAACCATAAAGACAGAAGGATAGCTAAATCAGAAATTGCCAAAATTGCTTTAGAAGAGATAATAAGGGGATGGAAAGAAAAACAGGATAACAGTATACTGGTTAAACGACTTACTGGTAAATAGAGGGTTATCTTTAATCCAAAAAGGCTAAGGTGGCAAAAGCTAAATGAAAAATAAACTTAAACAACAAGAGAAGATAAGGGAGAAACTCCGAGTTTAGCCAGGATCGCGCTGGAAGAAAAGAAGAAAGAAGTAACGGGAGATTGGATTAAAATAAGGAAAGATAGGGGTGAACCGATATGACAGAAAAGACCTTAGATTTAGAGAGAGATGCCCACTCATTAAGTGGGAAAGAGCGGGCAAGAATCCTTTTGAAGGATGCCCATCAAAGACAATTTGGGAGTAAAAAGGAAACCCTGACCAATGCAGAGATAAATGCCTTATCTTCTATGCCCGACCATAAAACCAAGAAAGAATATGAATACTATCTGAGATTATTAAACAAAGTCCCCATCATAATGGGGTCGATTACAGAGGCTTTTCTACGCTTCAAATACTTTTACTCCAAAATGGAGACAATCCTCAGTTCGTATAACCGAGAACTACTAATCCAAGTGCTTTCGAAGTTACTCGAAGAGTTAGATGAGAGAACCGAAGAACAACGAATGGAAAAGATTATCGATGAAATGGTCAAGATAATAAATAGAATAAAACACTATGGGAATGATGTGGAATTTAAGCATATTTTTAATCACATCAAAAATCTTGTTCCCAAAATAAATTATCAGGCCTGTTATTTTTTCTCGATGAAGCGAATAGTCGAACGGGTTAATAAGGAATTAGATTTTAATGTCTTTGCAGGTAGGCTCTATAACGAAACCTATCAGGGTTATATAAAAGAGATTAATCTATGCATTCGAGAGCATAACCAAGTTATGAGGGAGATCGGAAAAGACAAAGGTATAAAGAAATTAGAAGACTACCTTATCGCTAAGCCCACCTTCAAGACGAAGACTTATAAAGAATGGGCGGAAATGCTTTTCAAGGAGAAACCCAAAAGATGTCTAACCAAATGAGAAATAATAGGGAGCATGCACCTCTTAAAGCCAAGGAAGACTTAGGAACTACCGAAGTAAAAGAGGTTGAACAACTTATTACAGTAGGAAGAAAGATCAAGGTCCCTTCCCATTTCATAAACTCTTACTTTACAACGGAAGACACGCTTAAGACTTACCAAGAGCAACTAACCTTTGACTTTAAGATGGAACAGGATATGGATACAACAGAGGCGAAGGAAGGTTTAGCCATTATGGTCTCCAAAGGCTTTAAAGGTATAAACCTATCTTATCCAGAAACCAGAGTTATCAAAGGCATTTTTAGTCTCGCGCAGAAGCAGAAGGTAAACGAAAATCATCCCTTTCTTGTTTTACGTAATATTTCTCAATTGTTAAATGAGATATTAGAAAAAAAAGCTAGAAAGACCTCTCCAGGGGGCTATGATTTTAAGGACTTTTTTGGATCGGAAGTTGAGCAGATGAAAGAGGCCCTAGATAATTTATCAAAGACCCAACAACAGATAATCATAAAGGGATACGACGGGATAGACAAGAAGACAGGAAAGCAAATGTATTTTTTTTATATGCGGGAAATCCCCCTGATAAGTATAGAATATCTTAAGCGAAGGATACCAGAAGACGAGGTAGAGAAATTAACAGAAGGAGAGTTAAAAGAGACGGGATATATAAAAATCTCTATCTTGCCTATAATTTTACGGGACTGGCATAAATATTTTAAACTACTCCCGAAGGATATATCAAAAGAGGTAAGGGAAAAATGTCCAGAGGTTAAAAAAATATCTGTGACTTTAGTTAACTTCATAGATTTGTTACACAGACAAAACAAGCTAGAGGTTAGAAGAATTAGATTAACCTTAACAAAAGAACTAAAACTTGAAAAGCAGCTGAAAAAACGAGGGAAGGCCTATATTAAAAGGATATTACTCAAGTGTTACGACCAGGCTAAGAGAACAGGATATCTGGAAGATTATAAGATAGATCAAAGGGGGACCTATGGGTTAGTAGACGTATTCTATCTTAATGTCTTTAAATTTGAGCACCTAAAACCGAAAAAGACCGTAAGATATATCTCGAATTCTTGAATTTCTCTACCCCATAAAATGGGAATCTCTACCCCATAAAATGGGAATCTCTACCCCATAAAATGGGAATCTCTACCCCATAAAATGGGATAGCCCTTTTTGAAAGCCTTCATTGACAACGGTTTTAGAGGCTATTTAAAACTATATAACTTAATTAACTTAGTATAATTAAGTAGTAGAGCCCCGATTTTTGGGTCGGGCTCTCTAATACTAGGATTGATATTTGTTAATTTAAGTAAATTTACACGATATTAAGATATGACTAATTTAAGACCAGAAGAGGAGAATATAGAGATGAATGACTTGCAAAAAGCAATAGAGAAAACTAGAAAAA
>NMQN01000721.1 GCA_003575245.1 Candidatus Atribacteria bacterium 1244-E10-H5-B2
ACCAATCCCTTGTTGTATGGGGGGTCAAGAAAAATATAATCCAATATATAATTTTTTTTGGCTAATAATTTTAAACCGGACAAAAAATCTATTTTGTAAACTACGGCATTTTGGCTGTTTCCTGTTTTTTCCAAATTATCTTTTATAATTTTTATGCATTTTAACTCTTTTTCGATAAATATTACATTTTTTGCCCCCCTACTTAAGGCTTCAATTCCTGCTGCACCGGTACCTGCAAATAGATCCAAAAAATAGGTTTCCTTGACAGATGTCCCCAAAATATCAAATAACGCTTCCCTCACCTTTTCAGAAGTAGGGCGAACAGATAAATCCTTGGGCGATTTTAATATATTACCTTTGTTTTTCCCAGCAACAATTCTCATAATTCACCTTTCACCAATTCACCAATTTACCGATTGGCCAATTCACCAATTAAATTATTCGTTAGTATTAAATTTAAGTTTTTAGTTTAAAAAGATGCAAGATTTAAAACTGGGTATTGGTTTATAGTTTTCAGTTTACCGTAAATAAAGGTTTTTTTTACTTGGAACTCGAAACTTATAACTTGTAACCTGTATTTCAACTGGTAAACCGGGTAACTGGGTAACTATACATACGAGATACGATTCACGAGATACGAGATACGCTTTTATTCTGGGTAACTGGTAAACTGGCTAACCGTCTAGCCGTATTCACTATATACTATATCGATACTATTTTATCTTTTGGCTCCTGTATTATGGCTTTTATCTTCTTAACCAATTAACCAGGTAACTAGCTAACCAACTAACTAAATATTAAAACTCTAAATTATTACTTGCCAAGACTTTATATAATATGATAAAATGTCTACTGTTAAACATTTTTTACATTTTACAGGAGGAAATATATAATGCCAAAATGTGATGTTTGTGGTAAAGGTCCACAATTTGGAAATAAAATAAGCCATTCACATAGAGTTACTAAAAGAATGTGGCATCCCAATATTCAAAAAATAAAAGTAAATGTTGATAATACCGTAAAAAGAATTAATGTCTGCACAAAATGCTTAAAAGCCGGCAAAGTAAATAAAATTTCTTAACCGTACCATTCTTTAAGTTTATCAATAACTTCATTAGTTACCCAATCAGGAGTAGAGGCACCACTGGTAATTCCAACTTTATCTTCAGGATGGAACCATTTATATTTTATTTGGTTTTTTGTTTCAATATGATAAGTCTTTACTCCCTGATTCTTACCTATTTCGGCTAATCGAGTTGTATTAGCGCTTTTCTTCCCTCCGATTACCAGCATAACATCTACTTCTTTTGCCAACTCAAGAGTGCTTTTTTGTCTTTCCGTGGTAGATTTACATATAGTATTAAATATCCTTAATTCCTCAGCTTTGTTTAATAGGGCAAACGATAATTTATAAAAATCATAAATATTTTTGGTAGTTTGAGATATAAAACATATTTTTCTCTTTTTAGTTATCTTCTCTACTTCATAAATTGAATTTATTACTAAAGCATTGTTTTGAACCGTGTCCAATAAACTTAGTATTTCAGGATGCTTTTTGTCTCCATAGATAACTATAAAATAGTTTTTTTCTTTTAAACTTCTAGCTATCTTTTGTACTTTTTTAACATATGGACAGGTGGTGTCAACTACCGATAATTTTTTTCGGTAAGCCTGTTTAAGCATTGTAGGAGAAATACCGTGCGCTCTGGTTATAACCGTGCTTTTTTCCGGAACTTCATCTAAATTATCTGCTATCTTTATTCCCTTTTTTGTAAAATATTCTATAATTTGAGGATTATTTATTATTGAACCCAGCATATACAGATTATTTCTTCTTGCTTTTAAGGCATTTTTGGTTAAGTTTACCGATTTTTTGACTCCAAAACAAAATCCCATTTTTTTAGACAATATTATTTTCAATTTGTTTTTTCCCTACATTCTCTATATTTTTTTATTATCTTTAAAATTTTATCTTTAACTTCCTCAATGCTTTTTTCTGTAGAATCTATAATAATAGCATCTTTTGCTTTGATCAAAGGGGCATATTTTCTCTTACTGTCAATTTTATCCCTCTGTATTATCTGTTTTTTAACTTTTTCGTAATCTATACTATAACCTTTATTCATTAGTTCTTTATGCCTTCTTTTAATTCTTTCCTCCTCAGAAGCAGTAAAATAAAATTTTATATCTGCCTGCGGTAAAATTACCGAACCTATATCTCTACCTTCCATTACAATATCCCCTTTTTCAGCTAATATTCTCTGCAGATAAATTAATTGTTTTCTAATTTTGGGCAGTCTGGCGATCTGAGAAACATTTTGGTCAATCCTGGGATTGCGTATTTCCTCAGCTACATCTTCTCCGTCAACAAAGATGTGATAATAATCATTTAGGCTCTTACAATTTGCTTTCTCAATAGTTATATATGTATTTGAAACCATGTTGGAAATCACATTTTCATCATTTATATTAATATTATTTTTTAAAACCTTCCAGGTTATTGCTCTGTAAATCGCTCCTGTATCAATATATAAAAAACCTAATTCCCGGGCAATTAATTTACCTATAGTGCTTTTACCCACAGCAGCAGGTCCATCTATAGCAATTACTAATCCATTTTTTTTCATTAATTTATCAATTCTCCAATTAAATTAGTCGTTAGTATTAATACAGGTTGCAAGTTAATTTGGTTACCCGGTTACCCGGTTTACCAGTTGGCCAGTTAAATTAGTTAATAGTCACTGGTTTTTAGTTGATAGTTTTTAGATAAAGAAATCAGTTTGCAGTTTTCGGTTTTCTTAAACAACTAACCAATTATATATGTTATCCGCTATTTTTCTTCAACATATTACTATTATTACCCGATACATATACTGCGATATTAATTTGGTTTCTCTTTCTTATTTTCTCAACCGGTAAACTGGCAAACCGGCTAACCATCTTTACTAAATACTATATACTAAATACTAAATACTATTTACTGCTAAACAATTTTTTTCAGACTTTTAATTTCTTCTTTATTTAAATACCTGTATTCTCCCGGCTTTACACCTTTTAAAGAAATTGGACCTAATTGAGTTCTTCTCAGTTTTAAAACAAAATGTCCAATATATTCACCCATTTTCCTGATCTGCCTCTTCTTACCTTCTCTTATTTTTATTTTTAATATGGCATCTCCATTGGTAATTTTTAACAAATAAATTTTGCAGGGTGATATTCTATGATTATTTTCTAAGACAACTCCCTTTGATAAGGTTTTTAATTTTTCAGAAGAAGGAATTCCCTTCACTTTAACAATGTAAACCTTTTCTACTTCTTTTGCAGGATGAGTTAAAGTATGGGTTAATTCACCATCATTAGTAAGAATTAATAATCCTTCCGAATTAAAATCTAAACGACCAACCGGGTATACTCTTTCTTTTATATCTTTCAGTAAATCTAAAACAATCGGTCTGCCAAAAGGATCAGACAAAGAAGTTAAATATCCTTTAGGTTTATTTAGTAATATATAGGAATAATGTTTTTTTTCTTTATATTTTATTAATTTACCCTTTACTTCAATAGTATCTTTTTCAGGGTCAACCTTGGTTCCCAACTTAGTAACCACAGAATTATTTATCCGTACTTGCCCCCGAAGGATAAGTTCTTCACATTTTCTTCGAGAATCGACCCCTGCTCCTGCCATATATTTTTGTAATCTTTCAATCATGTCATTTAATCCCTATCTCGCTTAGTTTGGGAAGATCGTTAATTTTTTTTAAGCCGAAATGCATTAAAAAAAAGTCCGTAACTTTGTAAAGCAAAGGATTTCCAGGTGCTTTTTTCCTCCCGCTAATTTTTACAAATTTATGCTTTAGTAAATTAAATAAGACCCCTGAGCAATTTACTCCTCTTATCTTTTCAATTTCCAAACGGGTTACTGGTTGATTGTAAGCAATAATAGCCAGTGTTTCCAGGGCCGCTTTAGAAATTTGATGCTTTTTTTTATTTTCTAAGATTTTTTTTACCCAGACAGAGTATTGGGGCTTGGTACCCAGTTTATATCCACCGGCAATTTCATATATTTTAAACGGCCTGTCATCGTCGTCATATTTTGAGATTAATTCATTAATAATCAATCTACTTCTTCTTTTTTCAAGACCGGTAATCTCTTTTATCTTTTCAAGAGTTAATGAATTATTATATACAAGTAACAAGCATTCTATTATATTGCCCCACCTGGAATTATTTTTTAATTCTTCTTTAAATTTAATGCAC
>NMQN01000743.1 GCA_003575245.1 Candidatus Atribacteria bacterium 1244-E10-H5-B2
GTAAAATTACCGAAAATTCTTCTTTTTCTGATGATCTGGGTGCAGATTCTTTAGATATAGTCGAACTGATAATGGTTTTCGAGGAAGAATTTAATATAGAAATTCCGGATAAAGATGCGGAAAAGATGAAGACTGTAGGAGATGCGATTAAATATTTAGATAAATAAAAATATAAACCTAAAATATGTATAAATATTTTTTATATTTATTTTTTTGTGAATCAGAATAAAAGTAGAGTTAAAAGGCTTAGAGATATTTTTAAGAATTAGAAGGAGGAATAAAAAATGAAAAAGATTAAAATTGCTATTGCAGGAGTAGGGAATTGTAGTAGCTCTTTAGTCCAGGGCATAAACTATTATAGAGGCAAGTATGGCCGAGAGGCTATCGGTCTAATGCACTGGGATATTGGGGGGTATGAGCCCTCTGATATCGAGGTAGTAGCCGCCTTTGACACTGATAAGAGGAAGGTAGGGAAAGATATTTCTGAAGCTATATTTGCCCTTCCCAATTGTACTAGGGTATTTTGTAAAGATATCCCTGAAACTGGGGTTAAAGTACAGATGGGGAGGATCTTAGATGGCTTTGCTGACCATATGAGGGATTATCCCAACTCATGTACCTTTGTCTTGGCTGAAGAGAAAGAAGCTACTGTAGAGGATATAGTGAAGATACTAAAAGAATCAGGAGCAGAGGTATTACTTAATTATGTGCCAGTAGGTTCAGAAAAAGCTACAAAGTTCTATGCCCAATGTGCCCTGGAGGCAGGGGTTGCCTTCATAAATAATATGCCAGTCTTTATCGCCAGTGACCCCGAGTGGGCTAAGAAGTTCAAAGAAAGAAACATCCCTATTATCGGAGATGACATAAAATCACAGTTAGGAGCTACGATCACCCATAGGGTATTAACTACTCTATTTAAGAATAGGGGGGTAAAATTAGAGAGGACCTACCAGCTTAATACCGGTGGGAATACAGATTTCCTTAATATGTTGGAACGGCATCGATTGATTTCTAAAAAGGTATCAAAGACAGAGGCAGTTCAATCCGTAGCAGGAGAAAGGCTTGCCGATAAGGATATACATGTTGGTCCGAGTGACTATGTCCCCTGGCAAAAGGATAACAAGGTCTGCTTTATAAGGATGGAAGGGAGGCTCTTTGGTGATATACCTATGAATCTGGAATTAAGACTTTCGGTAGAGGATTCCCCTAACTCTGCCGGTGTGGTAATAGATGCCATAAGGTGCTGTAAGCTCGCTCTCGACCGGGGTCAAGGAGGAGTATTGTATTCTCCTTCAGCTTATTTTATGAAACATCCGCCAAAACAGTTTACCGATGCCGAGGCCTTTAATCTTACCGAGGGATTCATTACCGGGGATAAGGAAGCTTATTAAAGATGAAATGCCTGATCATTGCCGCAGGAGAGGGAAGCAGATTATCCAACAGGGGCGATTCCAAGCCCCTGGTTCCCCTTTTAGAGATACCTCTTATCGAACGGGTGATATTAACCGCTAACAGGGCAGGTATTACTAATTTCTATATAGTAACTGGCTATAATGGAGAAAAGATAAGAAACCACCTTGATCAATTTAGCCAAGACAAAGCATTAGAGATACATCATCTTATAAATGAAGAATGGGATAAGGGGAATGGACTCTCGGTCCTTAAGGCAAAAGGGGAAATAGAGGAAAATTTTATTCTGTTGATGAGTGACCATATCTTTAATGAATCGATACTGACCGAATTACTGCAGGAGAAGGTTGTTGACGGAGAAGTTATGCTGGCAGTAGATTATAACCTGGAGAATAAAACTGTCGATGTTGATGATGTCACCAAAGTTTTGGTTGATGGTAGGAACAAGATTGTAAATATAGGAAAGAAAATCAAAAAATATAATGCCTATGATACCGGGATATTCCTCTGCTCTCTAGCACTATTTGGGGCATTAGAAGAGGGTTCAGTCCGTGGTGAAACCTCCCTTTCAGCAGGAATAAAGATATTAGCCAAAAAGAAGAAGGCCAGAGTCTTTGACATTAATGGGAACTACTGGATTGATGTGGATGATGAAATAGCCTTCAGGAAGGCAGAAAAGATTCTTTTATCTAATCTAAAAAAAACTTCTGATGGTCCCGTCTCCCGGCACTTGAACCGTCCTATCTCTACTCGGATTTCTAAATATCTTCTCAAGAAACCTATTACCCCTAACCAAATTTCCTTCTTTTCTTTTATCCTTTCGGTGATTGGTGCTATCTTTTTCTTTTTGGGAGGGTATGCTAATCTTTTAATCGGCGGGGTATTGGCTCAAATATCCTCAATTGTTGATGGGTGTGATGGGGAGATCGCCCGGTTAAAGTTTCAAACATCAGAGTTCGGAGGATGGTTTGATGCTGTCTTAGACCGTTATGCCGATGCCTTTCTTCTATTTGGTCTAACTTATTATGCCTATTTTTTAGGAGAGAACCTATTATATTTATTTATTGGATTCTTGGCTATTATCGGTTCATTTGTGAATAGCTATACTGCTGATAAATATGATGGTCTGATGAAGAAGAAACTTGGCCCAGGAAAACACTATTTTAGAATAGGACGTGATGTCCGGATGTTTATAATATTTTTGGGGACCTTAATAAATCAGCCTGTTCTGATTTTATTTATAATTGCCTTTACAATGAACACAGAAAATATTAGGAGGATAGTGGTGTTTTATAAAAGTAGATGAAATCGATAAACTGATGAAGGGGGATATAACTATGTTTAGTAATAATATTTACTCTCTTATAAAAATAGTATCAGTAATAATTATCGTTATCGGATTTGTAATTTACCTGGCAGGGCGATTAAGGAGATAAGGGGGAGAGAAAGGGGTATTGACTAATCAATAAATTAAATGTTATAATTAGTTGATTAAATCAATAAACTGAAAGGAGATAGGAAAATGAAATACAAAGAGACAATCCCAATAGTAAATGAGATCATTAGTCAGTATGATATTAAACTAACAGTTAGACAGATTTATTATAGGTTAATCTCTGACCCCTATAATTTATTTGAGAACACAAAATCAAGATATACGCAATTCGATAAAATGTTAGTAGTGGCTCGAGAGAGGGGAGAGGTCGATTATACTGAGATAGAAGATAGAACGAGAAAGGCTTTAGGTGGTGATTTTGATTATGGCAGTCCTCAGGAATTTTTAAGATCAGAAATTGACGATCTAAAAAATTGTTGGCAAGTCTATAAAACGGAGATCTGGACGAACCAGGATTATAAGCTTGAGATTTGGGTCGAGAAGGACGCTCTCTCAAATTTGATTTATCAAGTTGCTAAAGACTTTAGGGTTTTAGTCTTTCCTTCTCGGGGATATTCCTCTTTTACTAAAGTAATGGAATGTCTCGAGCGGTTAGAAGTATACAGCGATAAAAAGAGAATAATTTTACATTTAATCGATCATGACCCGAGCGGTCTCGATATGACCCGGGATTTGGAAAATAGACTCTCGTCTTATGGTGGAGATTCTATTCAGATAAAAAGAATCGGTCTGACTTATGAGCAGATAGAAAGATTTGATTTGAAACCTAATCCAGTTAAGAAAAGCGATACTAAAGCAGAAAATTATATAAGTCAATTTGGCTCAGACTGTTGGGAATTGGACGCTATGCCTCCCCTCGAACTTCAAAATTTAGTGGTAGAGTCGATCAAAGAATATATTGACATTGGCGCTTGGAATGATAAATTTGGAGAGGAGAAAGAAAGCAAAAACTGGCTCATAAAGAAGATAGAAGAAATAGGAGGAAAAATATAATGTCTGGTAGTGATAATTTAAGGGTGGTGAATTTCTTAAATAATGACAGATAAAAGATTAGAACGAGCCTTAAAATGGTGTGGAGAAAATAGGTTGAAGACAGACCGGTTGGATTTATTTAACCGGGAGCAGAAAAGTAAGCGGTCAAAAAAAGCAAAAAAAAGAAATGAAGAACTGAAACGTGCAGGTTTTTAACCAAAAAACCAGTTTTACGCTTATGATATTACCTATTAGAAAAAACAGGGGGCTTAAAAGCGAAATTTGAAGGTCTGATTTTAGCTAAAGCCTTATATCTTATAACTTTCAGGATTTAAGGCTAAAAAAGGGGTGGTAGAAAGGTATCGAGTGGGTTAAAGAAACGCTAATAAAGCGGAAATTAGGGGGTATCTAGGGTATTCCTGAACGATCTACTAAACGAAGCAGGGGTTAAGGTGATAATAAAAAATG
>NMQN01000507.1 GCA_003575245.1 Candidatus Atribacteria bacterium 1244-E10-H5-B2
AAGGGATGGGATGTCTCGCGCTCTCTTCTGGTTTCACAATTTTTCGTAGCGTAAGGCGAAAGGTATTTATCCTCAAAATCAAGGATTTCTTTTTTAAAGATATCTTCGTTCATAATTTTTCCCCTAAATAAAATAAAAAAATTCTCCAAGAAAAAACCCTTTGCTTTGCCTTTACTTTAATAATAGACTTGTATTTATTATTTTATAGAATTGTAATGAATTCTGCAAGTATTTTATTAGTATCTCGTATCTCGTGAATCGTATTTCGTAGATTAGCGTGGAGCGTACAGCGTATAGCGTTTAGAAATACAGTAATGAATAATAAGAAAAGAGTTAGATAGTTAGTTGGATAATTGGTTAAGGAAAAAGGAGAAAGAATGAAATAGACTGTAAACCGAAAACTGATAACTGAAAACCTGTATTTCTACTGGTGAACTGGCTAACCGGATAACTGGATAACTAATACTGACTGGCAGGCAGGGAGACCGGTTAACTGGGTAACTAAATTAATTGGACAATTAGTAAATTGTCCAATTAATTTCTATCCCTTCACTGACCCAGCCAAAATACCTTTTACAAAATAGCGTTGTAATCCTAAAAAGAGAACTAAAGGAAGGGCTATAGAAACAAAAGCAGCGGCAGTAAGCAGTTCCCAATCCTGGCCATAAGAACCGACTAAAGCACTTATTCGCACGGTAAGAGGTGCAACATCCGGTGTTCCTCCTAAATAGACCAGGGCTACTAAAAGATCATTCCAAACCCACAAGAACTGAAAGATAGTAACGGAAGCAATTGCCGGGACAGAAAGAGGCATTACTATTTTAATAAATATCTGAAAAGGAGTAGCTCCATCTATAGATGAAGAATCGAACAATTCACTGGGAAGGCCAGAAATAAAAGTATATAATAAAAAAGTCATAAGAGGGAGGCCATAACCGGTATGAGCCAACCATATTCCCGGAAAAGTACCCACTATTCCTAGGTTGCTAAAAATACGAAGAATAGGTATCATGGTCATTTGTAGAGGAATCACTAATAATCCGACTAAAAAGATAAATATTAACTTTCGTCCCGGAAATTCCATCCAGGCAAAGGCATAAGCCGCAAAAGAAGCAATCAATATCGGGATTATAGTAGAAGGGATAGTAATAAAAAGAGTATTTATAAAAGCTTCTCCCAGACCAATCTTGGCAATAACCCTTTGATAATTTTCCAGGCTATAACAGGTAAAATTAAAAGGGTGTTCAAATACAGTCCACCAACCGGATGCAGCTACATCAGGAGGAGGTCTAAATGAAGTTATTAATAATCCAACGGTTGGAAGTACCCATATGAAAGCAGTAATAATTATTATCAGATGAAGCGAGCTACTCGAAAATGATATGGCGTTTTTTTTCATTATCTTATAGCCTCCTGTTCTCTGAAACGACGGATATTTATAATTATCATAGGAATAATAATTAAAAGCAGAAGAACGGCAATAGAACTTGCCCTTCCATAGTTTCTGAAAATAAACATTTCTTTATACATTCGGTTGGCAATAACTTCTGTATCAAAATTTCCATTGGTCATTACATAGACAATATCAAATACCTTGAGAACATTAATAGTCATAGTGGTAGCTACTACTGCAAGGGTGGGTTTCATTAAAGGTAAAATAATTTTCCAGAATATTTTGAATTCAGTGGCGCCATCTACCCGAGCTGCTTCTAATAGTTCTCGGGGTATTCCTTTATAACTCGCGGATAATATTACCATACAAAATCCAGTCCATATCCATACTCCTACCATGATTAAACAAAAATTATTGAGCCAGGGCCTGATAATCAGCCAGGGTAAAGGGTCTAAATTAAAAAATGAACGAATTGCATTAAGAATACCAGTCTGAGCAGCAGAAACCGGCCTATAAGCGTAAACGAATTTCCAAATTACTCCGGCACCCACGAAGGAAATAGCCATAGGCATAAATATTAGCGACTTTACAATCGATTCATATTTAACTTTATCTAATAATATAGCTACAATTAATCCAAAAAAAACAGTTAGAGGAACAAAAAAAGCTATCCACAAAGCATTGTTCCGAAAGGAAGTAAGCATAATCTCATTGGTAAAACAATAGATATAGTTTTTAATACCTATAAAATTTTCTGAATTATAATCAAAAAAAGAAATATATATTGTGTTAATTGAAGGATAGACTAAAAAAAAGAATAAGAGAAATGCTGCCGGGGATATATACAACCATGGGGTAATTTTTTTTGTACGTATCACAAACTTTTTTCCTTTCTAAACATCATTATAACAAATATTTTAATGTAATCGTAGGCTGGATTTATATTTTAAACAAAACCAGCCTACGAAAACAAAAAATTATCGATTTGCCTATTTCCGATAAGCATCCAAAGCGGTAGTTTCAATAGTCAACAATACTTTTATCAATGGTACGCCACTTACATAATCTAATATCCCAGTCCAAAAAGAACCACTTCCTACTGCACCAGGCATTAAGTCAGAACCATCAAAACGGAAAGTTGAAGCATTGACTAATATATCAGCAGCTTTACGGGTCAAATCATCAGGATAGACAGCAGGATCCACTTGTTTATTGGCAGAGAGTTTTCCTAATTCACCAACCCATATTTCCTGAGCTTCCGAGGAAACAATATATTCCATAAAGGCCCTTGCATCAGGAGTATCATTAAACATTGCAAACATATCTGCTGCTCCCAAAGCAGGAGTTCCGTATTGAGGATCAATTGGTGGGAAGGGGAAGAAATCAAAATCTTCTCCCGGAACTAAATTTGGGAAATGGTCAAGTATAAAACTTTTAATAAAAGTGGCTTGTTTATGCATATAGGCATTTGGTGGAGTAGTAAACAGAGCATCCGGTGAATCTCCAAAATTAATAGTAAGCACTGCATTGGGGCCACCATAGACATACTTCTCGTTTAAAGCAATCTGGCCAAATAGTTCAAAAGCCCTTTGTACCCTATCATCACCCCAGGAAATTCCATGAGAAACCCATAAGTCATATACTTCAGGCTCTGCGGTACGGAGCATAATATCTTCAATCCAATCTGTCCCGGCCCAACCACTGGCACCGCCACTTTCAAGACCAATAGACCAGGGGGTATTACCGTCTGCTACCATCTTATCAGAAAGAGCGATCATCTCTTCCCAGGTAGTAGGTACAGTATAACCAGCAGCCGCAAAAGCTTTAGGATTATACCAGACCAAGCTTTTTAGGTCAGCAGAAAGAAATACACCATGAAGTTTACCTTTATAAGTCCCTAAATCTATCCAGGTCGAGGAGTAACCACTCATTAAAGTATCCACATCCATAAAAGTACTTAAATCAACTAACTTGCCACTTCGGGCAAATTCTACCATCGCTCCTGGATTAGGTAATGTAGAGACATCGGGTGGATTACCCGCTTCCACTCGAGTAATTAGCACTGCCGGATCTCGAGAGCCAGCTAACACCACATCAATATCATTTGCATCCTCAAAAGGTTTCACCATCTTATCAAATGCTTCTAATTCTGCTCCTGCCCAAGAACCATAGACATTTAATACTCTAGTTGCTGCGAATGCTCCTGCAGAAAACATTCCTATTAACAATACTACTAATATTACAAAACTAATTTTCTTAAACATTTTCTTTCCTCCTTTATTTTTTAAAAAATATCTTTCCTAATTTTTTATTTCTAATGCACAACACCTCCTCTAAAATTAGTCGCTAGTGAATAGTCGTTAGTCGTTAGTATTAAAAACAAGTTTTTAGTTTCCGGTTTATAGTTTACAGATAGCATTTCTGCGCACTGACAAATCAGGGCTTGCAATAACCTTCTAATAGATTCCCGCTTCCACGGGAATGACAGAATTGAGAAATTTGTAACTCGCAACCTGTAATTTGCAACCTGCATTTTAACTGGTAAATCGGCTAACTGGGTAACTGGATAACCATACGTACGAGATACGAGATACTTATTTGCTATTTCGCTTTCACTTTCTGCCTGCACCTAAACGCTATACGCTCTACGCTATACGCTAGCTTGTTACCAACGAAAGGCAGATTTAATAGCCACCTTTCCTTTTGATTTAAAAATAGGAGTTTTGAAAACTTCACTTAATACTAACTCAGCAGCTCCAATGATCCACCCCTCCTCTCCAGGTTGGAGAGGAACAATCTTAATTTCTTTTTTAAAAGGAAAGTTGGCTAT
>NMQN01000355.1 GCA_003575245.1 Candidatus Atribacteria bacterium 1244-E10-H5-B2
AATTCTATTAGGTATTTTTCAACTGTTTCCTCGATATCAATCCTATGGGTCTTAGTGGGGATCCAACACTTATGGAAAGCCAAAATAACCTTATCACCCTCCCTATATACCCCGACAACGCTTGAGCTATCGTGAGCGTAACCGATATCGATCCCTACACTCAATCGACCCTGAAAGCCTGGTAAGATAGGTCGCAAGTTATTATCGATACAAGCGTCCCACATCTCCGGAGATACAAAGGCACTTTCACTTGAAGTCCACCTATTTTCATGGAGCCTGAGATAGGTATTCGGTCTCAACCGTCCCCTCTGGCTGTCCAGGTATTTTTTAGTTACCCAACTTGCCAGGTTTTTATGAGACCAAATAAAAAACATTGCCTTATCTGTCCTGGCCAATCCCTTTTTATAGAGGTCAAACAGCAGACTTTCCTCATCAAATCCTGCATAGCTGACGACCAAACTTAAAGGATTTTTACGGGTCGGTACTTCGCAAAGTTCGTCCCAAAACTTACGGCTACTGTCTAGTTCCATGGCCCAAATTTCGTCCCAGACCGTTAGTGAAGGATTACTACCTGATGCTGTCCGGTAATTCGGGGCTACAATCCTACAAACTGTCCCGGTTTTTTTGACCTCGATTACATCCTCATACAATCTAACCTCTTTTAGCTGTTTGGGGTTCATTTGCAGGCTCTTTTTTAGCTTATTGAATATAATCCAGGAAGATTGTTCTTTACTATTTGCAGTCAAAATTATCTCTCCAAAATCGCAATCCTGGAACATAAAATAATTTGCTACCATGCTGGCCATTGTACTTTTAGAATTTTTCTTGGGGAGTCCGATAATCGCTAGGGAAAATTTCCTTAGTCCATCCTCATTAAGACTGAATAAGGGCATGAATATCCTCTTTTTCTGCCAGTCCTCGAGTACCACCGGGGCCTTTGTTTCGATAATATAATACTGATCCTGAAGATATTTCACAATATCATTTTTATAAACAGAGCCAAAAGGGTTATACTCGGCCTCTTTCTCTGTTTCGATACTTCGTTTATTTTTGCTCTGTTCGCTTCCTTTTATCCCGCCTTCTACTTGCCGGGCTTTCGCCTCAGGAGTATTGGCCCGAAAACTTTCTTTTGATCTCTTTTTTTTATTTTTAGCCATATATTATTCACCTCTCACTTTGAATTTTTTATTCTTTTGCTTCTTTTTCTTTCTGCCTGATCTTCCGTCATATTCTGCTTTCTTCTTCAGCAGCTTTTCTTCTCTCTTCTCTTTCTCAAAAAAGGCATTTATAACTTTTAAACTCTGCCAATCTCCCATTTCATTCACTCCTTAATGTTAAGTTTTATAACTTAGCTTTAAGCAATTCTTTTGCTCTTATTTCTCCCCTATTTGTTAATTTTATTATCTTCACTTTAGTTTTTCCCTTCATTGAAAAAACAGTTATTACTCTTTCTCTCGTTGGATCTACTCCACGCTTTAAGCAATCATTTTCAAAATCTTTTATGCTTTTACCTTTTTTGTTATAAAGTCTAGCCATATCACTTAATTTCATTAGAGATAATCCTGTAATAAATCCTCTCCCAACCAAACTCCAGATTGACCGAGATAAAACTACCTCATTAGTTGGTGTTCTCCTCTCAAAAAATCCAGTACGTCTGCCAATTATGTCTCGTCTGGCAATTACTCTGTTTGGTGATTTTAAGCAAGCCGTCAAGATCCACTTCTGCAATTTAGAAAATCTTTTTTTTGACACTTTAACCCCTTTTCTTTTGTTTTAAAAAAAATAGCCGGATCTAAAAGAGTTAAAAACTCTTATACAAATCCGGCTATCTTGTAGCTCTTATTTATTCAATTTTTAGAAATTGACTTGCCTCCCCCCTATTTTTTTAGTAGGATTTAAAATATCACCCCAAAAAAGGAGGCAAATCTACCCTATGGAAAACTTAACAGTAACCATAAAATTAACCAACCTTAAATTAAATATACCAGAAGTAGACTGAACCCCTCAGTCTAGACACTTTAAGTCTTAACACACCATGCATTCCCGAGAGCTATTCTTTGCCAGTAGTCTCTCGTATTCCTCAATCTTCTACCGGGAGGCCTTGTTCTCTTAACTGAGTGTCCGTTTTATCGGGGAAAGACCAGTTTTCTGCTGTTCCCGGTTTGAGATACTCCCTAAAATCTTCTGACATCGCATGAAATGTTTTTTGCAATTTATAGAGGAACTTCTTTTGCCAGCCAGTCAACAGCACCCTGAGCGAGGAGAGTTGTTCCTTTCCAGAAGACATCTTCGTCAACGTCGAATTTAGAATTGTGATGCGGGGCAACTATACCTTTAGCTTCATTGCCTCCTCCCAGGAAAAAGAAAGTACCAGGTGCTTTTTCCAGGAAATAGGCCATATCCTCACCGCCCATAGTGGGTCTGGCGATTTCCACAACATTTTCTTTTCCGACAACTTTTTTTGCAGTTTCCGCAAACCCTTTGGTAAATTCCGCATCATTTACGAGAGGGGGGTAACCATAGGTGTATGTAAATTCATAATCCCCCCGCATGCCTTTTGTAACATTGGCAACAATCTCTTCCATACGGCTAGCTATTTTTTCCCGCACTGCCTGGCTAATTGCCCTGGCTGTCCCTATTATTTCAACGGAATCAGGAATGATATTATAGGATCTGCCACCATTAATTTGGCCTATTGTTATTACCGCAGGTTCAGTAGGTTTTATTTCCCGACTGATAATGGTTTGCAGAGCATTAATTATCTCTGCAGAAATGACAATAGGGTCTACCCCTGTATCAGGCATAGCGCCGTGACAGCCTTTTCCGATTACTTTAATTTCAAACCTGTCAAGGCAGGCCATTAAGTTGCCATAGGCCACACCCACTTCCCCGGTACCGATTTCTTTAAAAATGATTCCTATATGCAGACCCAATACTGCATCTACCTTGGGGTTTTCCATAGCACCATCATCAATCATGGGTTTTGCTCCGCCCGGGCCTTCCTCACCAGCCTGGAAAATGAGTTTAATGTTGCCTTTTAGCTTGTCTTTGTTTTCGTTTAATATTTTTGCAGCTCCCAAAAGCATAGCGGTATGAGCATCATGGCCGCAGGCATGCATATTCCCATTTGTGGAAGCAAAGGGAAGCCCTGTCTCTTCCACAATAGCCAGGCCATCCATATCTGCCCTGATAGCAATAGTTTTACCATCTTCTTTACCTTTAATCAAACCGACAATCCCGGAAACTCCAATATTTTCCTGATACTCGATACCCATTTCTGAAAGTTTTTCAGCAACGTAAGCAGAGGTCTTGGGCAACTCTAAGCCCACTTCAGGTATTTGATGCAGGTCTCTGCGCCAGGAAATAAGCTGATCCTGCATTTTTTGTGCTGCTTCAACAGTGTTAAACAATTTAAAACCCTCCTTTATAATTATAATTAAACTCCTGTTGCTCGTAAAATTTTAACCTGAAAAAAAGTAATGAAGTCATTTGGATCTCAAGACTTTTTAAAATGTCTTGAGATCCAAATGATAATACCAAAAAATCTATGCTGCAATTTTAGGGTTTTTTGTACTACTATTAAACAAAAGTTTTGCTATCCCAATAGTTCCAAACACAGATGCAACAATTAACGCCCATACAGGCAGGGAGGTAAAGAGCCTTAAGCCTACCGGGATAATAAATCCTACAACAGCAAGTTTCGGATATTTAATAGCGAACTGACCAAACACCGCGCCGAAGATAGCCGGAACGGTATATGTTCTAAAGGCGTCAGCGATTATAGGTGGGAAAATCCTAATTAAAATGGTCCCGATGAAAGCCGCTAAAGTTACGCCTATAAGATTTGTGATAACTGAGCCGGCGATGCCTAAAGTTGATACGATTTCAGCTTCTTTTGTCCCGGGCTCGGTATTTGTTACATCAAGAGCCATGGCAGCGCAGGGCAGCCGGAGATTGGAAATGTTCCCCGATAAGAAAGACATATACGTTCCTGCGAGACCCAGAACGGCATAATAAGACACTGGTTCGACGATATAAAAGGCTCCGAATAAGAGAGCAATCATCCCCCAGGATTTTAGCATTAAAGATACAGACGGAATAATGCCATGAACAAAGTACAGATACAGAACCGGCAGGAAAGAAAGAGCGGAAGCCATGAGTAGCGTAATCATGCCTATCTTCATTACAGGGGCTTTCCAGTCTTTTTCCATATTAAAATTTGACATAATGTCACCTCCTATTTTTTATTAACCTATTATACTAACAAGAACAGCAGCAAACATACCAATTAGCATGGCAATCCCCAGAGAATATTCCTTCAGGGCCGGAAGTTTTTTAATGACAAACCTAATTATGACTATCATCGATAAGCCACCCACAACGACAGCCACTAACCTGGATCCACCGGATACCACGTCTCCGGAATTAAGATAGCCGAAAACCCCCAGCATGGCTGCACCGCTTAACATTGCCAACCATTTGACGTTCCCGCCGCCGATTATATCTCTTAGAGAATCCAGTTTGTGACTGAATAACCCGACTAGGAGCAACCAGCCCACACCGTTAATAGCCATAGTCCACCATGAGGTTGCTAAGGCCATCAAATTATAATCCGGGGAACCAAATTGGAACCCCGCAGCTTCTGAACCTACCCTGGCCGCTGTTAACTCAGTGGGTGCAGCACCGATAATTGCTAATCTCATCCAGCTCATAGGTCCGCCGATAACAGACATCATTCCCACCATAATGATAAAAATAGCGATAGCTGGGCCAATTGCAGTAACCATACCAGTTCTAAAAGCAATGTTACAAGTTTCCTTTGATAGACCAATTCCGGTGGCAGTGGTACGGGCAAGCTTATAATACATAATAGACTGAACAGCAACCAGGCAAACAAGTATTGCAGCAATAATCCAAACACCAAAACTATTTGCAACTCTTAAAACCTCTTCTGACATAATTAACACCTCCATTTTTTGTTTTTTCAGTACAAAGCATCAATCCAATTATTTTTATTATTTTTAATATCACCTCCAATCATTCCTTATTTTGTGCCTTTCAGAAAACTTTGAAACCCTTGTCTTGCAAGGCTTTTAGAGTACCTCTATTTTATTCTTCACCTCCTGTCTTTTTCATAATAGTTTTCTATCTTAATTATAATATCTCAAATAGCATTATTTGTCTTTCTTCTCTATCTTTTCCTCTAACTCCTTCCTTCTTGCTTTATAAAATTGATGCAGTTCCTTATTTAAAGTTTCCGGACTGATGCCCAGAATTTTACTAATCTTTTTAATATGGATCTCGGAGGGGGTGAGTCCCCCAGTCTCAAAGTGAGAAATATACATCTGAGAAATTCCTACCATGAGAGCCAGATCCACCTGGGTTAACCCCTTCTTTCCTCTCCTCTTTTTAATCGGATTGGTTATCACTTTTTCTCTCGCCTCCTAATAAAGAAGGCCTGACTTCTGACAGAAGCCAAGCCCCTTATTGTTTTTTATCCTTTATGTGATATAATAAATCAGGAGCCAAGAGAAAACCATAAGGACTTAGGCTCTGTTTCGGGTCCGCTTATCTCGGTCTAGTGATAATAGCGGGCTCGTTCCTTCTTATTTTTATTATACTTATTTTTAGAAGGATGTCAAACCCTTTCTTAACTTCCACCGAGCCACCTCACTTCACTCTGCTTTTAGCAGTCTCATTTGCCGGCACTAACTTGCTACCGCAAACCCTGCAAATCCCTTTTACTCCCCAACCGAAAAAGTGTCTACCGCAATTTTGGCATTTAAATTCTGGCATTATTTTCTCCTTTCATTTAATATGAATACATTTAGTTATGTTCTTTTGTTCTTCTCGACAAACCTCTCACATTTCGCAATTATTCTATCCCAATCTTCTGAAACCTCTGAAACCTCTCTTATTTTTACTCCCCTGCCTTTACAAATCGGGCATACTGCCGATACTTCTCTGCATCTGAAAATTTCTCCACAACCAAAACATTTATATTTAGAATACATTTCTAAATCCCCCTTATTCTCCTCTTAACCGGAGAATTGATCTTAAGACCCATCAGTCCTAAAAGATATAAAATTACCATACCTAACCCCTTTCACTTTTTTATAGCAGCCCCACTATATAACTTTGGGTATCGCCAAGAATTTCTATAATATTTTTGTTCCGGTTAATTTGGGTAAAATTATGTAGAGAGATTAAAAGAGCAATAATAACTATAATCCATAGAATTGTTTTCTCCAATTTCCCCACTCGGTTATCCTCCTTTTTTTAAACGCCCTGCTCCCCGGGAGAGTTCCTTTCGAACCAGAGAGCAGGGTTTTAAGCTCGGGAAGCACCAACTCAAACCCGAGCTTGTTAGTTCTTCGTGCTGATATAGACTTTTAACTTTAGTGAGCTATGCCCATGGGCACCACCGCCTGCTAGATACTCCCTGCCCCCCGTAATGACTGCCAGGACCGGAGGGCAGGGTAACGGCAATCCGGAGAATGAATAGAGAACCGGATCACCAAGTTATTCTAATTAAATCCTTTCTTTATATCTTCTTTCAATTCTTTACCTGACTGATAAGATATTAGTCCTATCGCGAGAAAATTAATTATTGGAATCGAAATCAACCACCACATAATTTAATTACCCCCTTTCTTTTCTTTCCTGATTGAGCAAATTATTATCCCTAAAACTACTAAAAACGTTATAAGCGGATACCAATACGAATACATCATTTAACCTCCTTTCTTATTTAATAACTCGTTCAGAATACCCTTAGAAACGATTTTAAACCCCTTCTAAGCGTCAATAAATTTTTTATGCTTCCCTTCTTCCTCGGCTTTCTCTTTCCTTTCAATAAATCCCTCAATAAGACCTAAAGCACTTAAATATTTATCTCTTTCTTTTTCCGTCAGTCCTTCCTTCTCCAATTCCGCCTTATAGAAAGCCCTGGTTTCTTCTAAAGCCTTTAGCTTTATTGGCATCATTCTTTAGACCATTCCCTTATATTTTTATTTATCTAAGTATTTAATCGCATCTCCGACAGTCTTAATTTTTTCCATATCTTCATCCGGAATTTCTATATTGAATTCTTCTTCAAAAAGCATTATTAGTTCAACTATATCTAAAGAATCTAAACCCAGATCATCAATAAAAGAAGAATTTTCGGTAATTTTGCTTTCAACAACTCCTAATCGATCTACGAGTATCTTTTTTATTTTGTCCCTGGATTCCATTCTATTCTTTCACCACCTTTTATTATTGAATAAACTGCTCAGAATACCCCTAAAATAGAGCCCCTGATAGCTTTGTTAGCGTTTCTCTGACCGCTATGGTATGGATCTATCCACCCCTTTTTAGTTTTAAAGCCTGAAGATAGCTCAAAGTTATGAGAAATAAGGCAGAATCGTTGATTTAGCTAAAATAAAACGCCCAAATATCGCTTTTAAGCCCCCTCAATTATCGAATAGGTATAAAGACAAGCGAAATATTGATATTTTCGCTAAAAACTTGCAACTTAAATGCAGATCTCCCTCTCCAGCCGGTTAACCTCTTCCCTGGTGATCCCGATATATCTTTTAGTTACCTCTTCATTCTTATGGCCCAGCTTCTCTCGTATCATCGTAATCGAGGCTCCCTGCAACCTGGCCTGGTAGCCCCAGGTCTTTCTTAAAGAATGAAAACCGTATCTCTCGCTATCTAAACCGACCTCATCGGTCCACTTCCTAATAAGCTTCCAGACCCTTACCCTGCTTATCGCCCGGCTCCTATTTCTGAACGAATAAAATAGAAAATCGTTAGGGTCAAGCCCCTTTTCCTTCGTAAGATAAAAGTTTAAGGCCGTCCTGATCGGCTCATTAAGGTAAATCTTAGCTTCTCTCTTTGTCTTTGATTCTTTAACGAAAAGATATTCCTTAATCTCTCCGGTGCCATTAATAAGGTCTTTAACCCTTAACTGCAGTAAATCGATCCCCCTTAGAGCACTGTTGATCCCTAAGACGAATAAAAGGTAGTTCCGGGGGCTCTCTTCCTCCCTTAAATTGTTTTTAATAGCCAGTATCTTGGTTTTTGCCCGGATAGGCTCCACAAAATTCATTTTCTTACCTCCCTTATTGATTACTGAATCTAACTCATTGTAACATTAAGTTAATCAGTATGCAAGTCAAAAGGGATAATTTTTTTTTGCTTTCTCTCAAAGCTTTTAGATATAAGCTTCTCATCGCTTCTATCTCCTCAGCCATTAGGATAACTTAATAAGACTTGTGTTAATTAGAGACTAAAGTCCTGGTTGAATAACCACAGGGAGCCACAGGTTCGAATAGAAGATTTTTTTTGTACCCCTTTTTAGCCCCTAATTGGTCAATCGACTTAACTAAATATTAGGTTGTTGTTAAAATTACCTCCCTACTATCAATTACCTCCCTACTATCAACAATTACCTCTTTGCCCCATACCTCCCAACCCTCAATTCTTTCTGTCCCAAATAGTTCTATACGTGGCAAATCACCTACTAGTTGCACTATCTTTTTTCGCACTATAGCCGGTTTCCTGCTATGCTCCTCTCGAGGTGTATATACTATCTGAGATATAGTGGCATCTTTCCTTTCTACGTTCCCTTTAAGCCCTATTAAACAATATTCTGCATTTGCCCTGGTCCAGCTGCCACAACCAAAGGCAAATCCAGTTTCATCTCTTAGACTTTTGACCCATACAAAGCCAAAACACGAATAATGAAAATCCCAGGCCTTAATAACTTGTAAGGCATCCTGGATATTAAATGAGGTTGTCCATAAAAATAAAATACAATTATCTGCTGCTATCTCTGAAATGGGTAAGGCATAAATATCAAATACCTCCATCGTGTCATAATGTTGTTCGGGGCCCCGGTTACCGCTTTCCCACTGTTCCCAGGGGGGGTCTGCTAGGATAATACTGTATTTGCCTTCCGGTAGCGGTGGTGTTTCTGGTTTTGGTCTTGGCAGATATAAATATTTATGTACAATCTGGCGCCAACTCAATTTTCTGACGGCGTCAGAAATTTCGGGAAATTTTTGGGCAAATGTTTTACAGGCGTATAAATCACCGCTACTAACATCTAAATCCTTTGCTAGATTTTCAATTCGTTTTTTCCCATATTCTGGCTTCCCGAACTTCAATTCATCTTTTAGGATCCTTAAACCGATAGCGTGTTTCGTTTTAATGATTCCTTCGAAGGCTAATTTTTTTAGATCAAAAACTAATTCTTTATACCAATCGTTTATCTCTATTAGATTTTTTGCCATCCTAAAAATTCCTCTTTTCCAAATTTTACCTAAACTAAACAAAAAACTTTTGTTCGCCCCCGAATCCTCTTTTTCTATATTTACTATCCTCTTAATTCTTTTTATTCCTAATATTTACCTGTGAGAAGATTCTAAGATATCAGGGTATTAAGGGCTAAGACCAGAGAGGAAACAACTAAGATAGTATATTATTACCCCTTCCTGCTTCTGTAACCCTTATAAAATATAGAAATTATCCCTTAAAAACTGGAGGGTTTTTGTGATTATAAAAATTATCCCTTAAAAACTGAAGGGTTTTTGTGATTTTAGTTATAAAAAGATTTGTCTATAATCCCCTTTTCCTTCAATACCTTAATTGCATTTTTAACAGTATCGAAATTCATTTTAGTCTCTTCTGCTATCTTATTCATTGAAGGATATTCACCTTCGTAATAAGTTCCTAATAGTAAAGCAATCCTACTTTCTGTATTACTTAACCCTAATAACTTCCTTATGTTCTTAATTAATATATTAGCCACTCCTAAAACACCTCCTTTAAATCGATACTTACACTTAGAGCATTCGATATAAGGTAAAGTTTCCCTTATCGTAGAGCATTTGAAACGATATCTCTTCCTAAAAATCTTCTTCAATTCTTGATCAGTAAGAGGTTTCACCAATGAATTATTTTTAAGGATAGCAATTTTTTTAGCGTGATCCAGCCTATTTTTATTCTGCAATAGCAAATTATATAAAATAAATAAACTGCTATCCCTTTCCCCTTTATTCCCTTTTTCCCCTGCCTTCAATTCTTTGCCTAATATCTGCTTTAAGCAATAACGATCTTGACCATTATAACGAGGGAAAGATAAAGCCCTTCTTTTCTTATATTCCACTTCTACGCCGGGAGCCTGGCCACCTTCTTTTATCCCTGTTTCTATTCCTGGTAAAGCCACTTCTAAGTGTCTAATTATCTTTTCAGGTGAGGGTAAAATCTTCGATAAGGGAATTACAAAATGATAGGTAAAATTATCTATCTTTGAAGGGGGAGCTACTACATAATTGCCATTAGCCTTTAATTCAATTCCCAAGCCAAAGAGGTTTTTCGTTGACT
>NMQN01000255.1 GCA_003575245.1 Candidatus Atribacteria bacterium 1244-E10-H5-B2
GAAGAAGTAGTAGAAGGAGAAGAAGGTGAAGAAAAAGCTAAAGGAGAAGAGAAAGTAGAAACAAAGGAAAAATCCCCTTCTTTTACACCTAAAGAAAAATAGGACAATAAAAGGATAGTGAGTTTTATTGAAGATCGTGGTTGGCTTAGGTAATCCTGGTTTAAAATATGAATTTACCAGGCACAATATAGGGTTTAGAATAGTTGATAGCTTAGCCCAGGATATAGAAGTAGAATTCAAAAAAGTAAAATCTTATTATTCTTTAATTTCCCGGGGAATGATAAATAATCATAAAGTAATGCTGATAAAGCCGCAAACTTTTATGAATTTAAGCGGAAGAGCAGTTAGTAAGGTAGTTTCTTATTATAAAATGCCCCTTCAAGATTTATTAATAGTTTACGATGATCTGAATTTAGAATTGAGTCAGGTAAGGATTCGCAAAAAGGGGAGTGCCGGCGGCCACAAGGGGATAGAGTCGATTATGCAATATTTGAACAGCGAAGAAATCCCCCGTTTGAGAATAGGAATTGGCAATCCCTCAGTGAACTTCAATTATGATTGTATGTCTTATGTCCTTTCTAATTTTAATAATGATGAAAAGGATAAAATAGGGGAAGTAATACAACTATCTACTGAGGCAATAAAGACAGTGATAGAAGATGGCTTTGAAAAAGCTATGAGAAAATACAATAGAAAGTTAATTGAACCATAATTAATAAAATTTGAATAGTTGTAATAAAATAAATGTAAAATAAATGTAAAATAATAATCTAAAAAAGAGACATGTATTAGCATGTCTCTTTTTTAGAGACAAACCAAGTGTAATTAGATACAATATCGGTATAAATTAGTCGTTAGTTTTAAATTCAAGATGCAATTTTATTCAGTTGCTTGGTTACCCAGTTACCCGGTTTACCAGTTGGCCAGTTAAAATCTGTTGGCCAATTTGCCAATTGACCGATTGACCAATTAAATTGCAAGGCTGATTTATAGTTTTTAGATAAGAAAATTAGCTATCAGTATAGAATTAAAAGCTTAAAGCTAAAAGCGAAAAACCATAATTCAAAACTTAAAACTTTTTTGTATTTCAAGTAAAGTATTTCTTTAATGTAGAGGTCAGATTTATCTGACCCGTGTTTTACGGGCTTGATAAATTAAGCCCCTACATCTGTCATTCCCATAAAACTTGCAATTCGAAACTTATTACTTGTTACTCATCACTTATCACTATATTTTAACTGGCCAACCGGGTAACCAACTAACTAGCAGGGAATGTAATGTGTAACATGTGATAAATACT
The DNA here is from genome assembly GCA_003575245.1 of Candidatus Atribacteria bacterium 1244-E10-H5-B2. The sequence continues at coordinate 1,301 of NMQN01000255.1, forward strand.
TGTTTGTATAATTTTGAAAATTTAATTTTATCACTCATTACTTATTACTTGTTACTGGTTTTATACGAGATACAGATACAAATTTCTCTTCTTATCTCTTTACTATATACGATATACGAAATACTATATACTAATTATTAGGGCTTACGGAAAAAGGAAATTTCTATACAAGGAACTTAAAAGAATAACAAATTTTATCTTTCAGACTTGGGGGAACAGAGATGACTGAATTGAGGAAAGACCCTATAATTGATAATTGGGTGATAATTTCTACAGAGAGAGGTAGAAGACCCTTAGATTACAAAATAAAAACAGAGGAAAAGAAAAAAGATAGCTGTGCATTTTGTGAAGGGAATGAAGGTGAAACGCCCCCTGAAATATTTGCTTTTCGGAAAAAAGGCACTAGGGAAAACAAGACGGGATGGAAAGTAAGAGTAGTAACCAATAAATATCCTGCTTTAAAGATGGAAGAGAGAGAAGCTGCTCTGGAAAAGGCCGGAATGTTTTGGAAAATGGACGGTCTGGGGGTACACGAAGTAATAATTGAAACTCCACATCATCATAAAGATTTTGATAATTTAAGTATCGGCAATATTGTTTTAATCTTAAAAACTTATCGGCAAAGATATTTAGATTTATCCAAGGATAAAAGGATAAAATATATTCTAATATTTAAAAATTACGGGATTGATGGTGGAGCATCTTTGGAACATCCCCATTCTCAGCTTATTGGTACCCCTATTATTCCCCGGAGGATAAAAGAAGAGTTAAAAGGGGCTAAAGAATATTTTGACCTTAAGGGGAGATGTATTTTCTGCGATTATATAAAACAGGAGATAAGATCTAAAGACAGATTGATAAAAGAAACAGAAAAATATGTGGCTATTTCACCTTTTGCTGCCAGATTTCCCTTTGAAACCTGGATACTTCCTAAATGTCATAATGCCTGTTATGAGGAGAGCAGCGATAATGATATTTTAAGTTTGGCCAGAATAATGAAAGAAATTCTATCTAAAATAAAGAAAAAATTAAATAATCCCCCTTACAATTTTATAGTTCATACTGCGCCCTCTAAAGAATTTTCTACTAGAGAATGGCCGGATTTGGATAAGAAATATCACTGGCATATAGAAATAATTCCTCGATTAACCAAAATAGCCGGATTTGAATGGGGAACCGGATTTTATATTAATACTACTTCTCCGGAAGAAGCAGTCAGAATCTTAAATAGTATATAGTATATCGTAAATTAGCGTAGAGCGCTTAGCGTATATATTTAGTTACCTGGTTAGCCGGTTACCTGGTTAACTAGTTGAGGGATTAGAGTATATTAAAATTAGCATTAAACCAATTAACTAACTAACCAACTAACTAGCTAACCAATTGTATTGGAGGAAGAGATTATGAAAATGAAAAAAATTGCTATTCTTACCAGCGGGGGAGACTCCCCGGGAATGAATGCTGCTATTCGGGCAGTGGTACGAACTGGAATATTCCATAATTTAGAGGTATTTGCTGTGGAGAGGGGATTTAGCGGTTTAATGGAAGGGCAAATTTCCCCTATGAATCAGGTATCGGTAGGTGGAATTATGCAAAGAGGAGGGACTATTCTTAAAACCTCCCGCAGTGAGAAATTTAAAACTAAAGAAGGTCTTGATATTGCTTTAAAAAAACTTCGTAAATTCGATATTGATGGTTTGGTAACTATCGGAGGCGATGGTACCTTGAGAGGAACTCGAGATTTAAGCGCTTTAGGACTAAAGACTATCGGAATTCCGGCTACTATCGATAATGACCTGCCTAAAACAGATATGGCTATAGGTGTAGACACCGCTTTAAATACGGTTATTGAAGCCATTGACAAAATCAAAGACACTGCTTCTTCTCATCAGAGGGCATTTGTGGTGGAAGTAATGGGAAGAAATTCAGGTTATTTAGCCTTAATGAGCGGAATTGCCGGAGGAGTCGAAATAATTCTTATTCCGGAAATTTCCTATAATTTATCGGAAATTAGTATAAAATTAAAAGAAGGTTATCGAAGAGGAAAGACCCATTGTATTATTGTTATTGCGGAGGGAGTAGGAAAAACCGATGAAGTAAGCAAATATTTAGAAGATAAGATTGGTTACGAAACACGAATTACCATTTTAGGTTATCTACAAAGAGGTGGTTCACCTTCCGCCTTTGATAGACTACTAGCCAGTCGTTTAGGAGCAGCGGCTGTAGAACATCTATTAAAAGGTGAAACATCTAAAATGGTAGGGCTAATCGGAAATAAAGTTGAAGCAACTGATTTAGAAATAGTCCTGAGCCAGAAAAAAACCATTAAACAAAATCTTTATAATTTAGCTTCAGTTTTAGCAAAATAACAATTAGTCGTTAGTCGTTAGTGAATAGTCGTTAGTGAAAAATGCAAAATACAAAACTGGTTTTTAGTTTTCGGTTTACAGTTTTCAGTTCACTGTAAATAAAGGCTTTTTTAAACTTGCAACTCGTAACTTGCAACTTGCATCTATGCTAACGACTAACTAACGACTATTCACTAACGACTAAATTAACCGGGTAACCTGGTTAACTAATCCTGAAAGGATTAATAATGAGCTTAGCGGGAATATTCTCCCAATGGAATCAATCTAAAGAATTTGAAGAAATAATAAAAATAATAAAAGGAAAGTTGATTAACAAAATTTTACTTTCCGGCTTGAAGGATAGCGCTCGTTCTTTCTTTATCGCTGCCTTAGTCTCAAAAGAGGAAATAAAAAAATCTTACCTCATTATTACCGATTCTCAGGAAAATGCCTTAAAGATATACCAGGATTTAGACACCTTTTTAAATAAGCCTCGAAACAAGGAAGAGAATATTTTTCTTTTTCCTTCTTTTGATGTCCTTCCTTATGAAGACATCAGTT
>NMQN01000553.1 GCA_003575245.1 Candidatus Atribacteria bacterium 1244-E10-H5-B2
GGGACACGATGGCCTTCGATGTTAGATGTCATGTTCGGGGGTTTAGAGAAAAGTGAGGAAAAACCATCAGGAGGCGGTAAATTCCCCAGCTTAAGTAAAATGATTGTAAGGAAAAGGATAGGTTTAGGTTCTGCGTTTGAGCAAAGTGGCGAAGAATTTGAGGACGGGGAATAAGGAGGCCTATAATGAACATGAACTTAGAAGAAAAATTGACAAAAGTAGAAATTAAGTTATCAGAAACAGAGCGAGAATATAAAATCCGACAAGACGAAATAAAAGAATTAGAGAAAAAGAAAGCTGATCTGGCAGTCAATCTGATGATTCAGAAAAATGAAAAAAATAAAAACGAAATGGATCAGGTTTCTAAAAGATTAACGAAAATTAGGGCGGATATAGAATTTTTACCAAATATCATTGAAAGCCTTAAGCGAAAAATTGAGGAACTAAATATTACAATTTCTAAAGAAAAAGGAGTCGCAAGGGGATTGGAGCAGGCAAAAAAGATTGAAAAAATAAAGGCAATGTCTCAAAAATTTTATAAAGATTTGCAAAATATTAAAAAACTAAATGATGAGCTGGGTGAAGAATGGCATAGACTTTATGAGGCGGGAGTAGACATCGGTGGTGGAGGAGTTTGCACCGGGTCTAAGGATGGTCTGAGAACTTTGCTCGAGGTCACAGCTGCAGAAATGAATGGGCAGGGCCGAAAGCCAATCCTCTTTGGAAGTATCCCGAATTTTAAGATCTAATTCACCCACGGTTTGCTAAAAGACTATTAGGAGGAAAAAACATGAAGGAAGAATATATTTATCTACGAATAGGAGGAACTATGTTAAAACTTACTAGGATCTCTTATCAAGAATATTTGAAAAATCTTAGACTGGATTCAAAATATCTAATATATTATGATGGTGATGGTTATTATCGATTGCCAAAAATGGGGACGGAAGAGGCTAGAGGAAATCAGCTTATACAGAATTGGAATAGGATCACTGAAATCAAGCAAGAACGATTTCCGGCACATTTTTCCTGGATAGCAATATACGCTTTTAATATGATTTTGGATTTTAAGAAAGGGGTCCCCATTCAAATTAGCCAGTGGGCCCGAGCTGTTCAGCGATGGCTTGCTACCAAAAATATCACCGAATTTGAGAGGCATGCTATCTCTAAGGTTAACATAATGCTATCGCCTAGAATAACCGGGCATAAAATAGATAATATATTAGCCGGAAATGTGGGGGACTTTGCCTGGCTTTGGATTGAAGAACTTTCGAAGGGCAGAATAGATTTATACGAATGCGGAGCACCGGATTGTTTTAGAATTTATATTAAAGCCGGTGGGAGCCAAAAATACTGCAGTAGAAGATGTAAAAACAGGACTGCCGAACGAAGATACAGAAAAGAAGAAAAAGAAAGATTAACAGTAAATAAAATTTGACTGGTTAAGATATTAGGTATATAATTAATTTAGGGCAGGATTTGTAGAACTAAAAAGGCCTCCGAACGATTAGACAGGAGGCCTCTTTAGAAAAAAAATCGAATACGCTATGCAATTTTAAGCCTACTTATAGCAGGCCGCAATTTATTATACATTTTTTTATGGTCTTTTGTCAAAAGTATATTGCCTGAGAACTAGTTCACCTCACTTAAGAAGCAGAAAAGGAGCCTGAATTGGCTCCCCTTCTGTGATATCGAAATCTGAAATGGAGGGTAAGGGGTGAATGAATCCCCTTAGCCCGTATGAAAATTATAGCACTAATGGCTTGCTTAGTCAAAATATTTATATGTTGGCCGAAGCTATTTGAAGAAGGTGAGGGGATGACCAAAAGGCAAGCTAAAATTATTCTAATAGAATTTATCGGATATTTTTGTAATTTTAGTCAAAAGGAACTAAAGGGCTGGGATAAGGTCTTTGCTAGACTTAAACTAAAACATTGTTAAAGAATGGAGGAAATACTATGGAAGAAGATTATGAAACTAGCGATCTCTGGCAGACCGCTTTTATGATTTGCAAGGGTGCCAGGTTAAGAAAAATGACTATGGACAAAATTAAACCTGGTAGGATTATTTTCTGGTTGGTAGGCGAGAGCTTAGCGAGATTGGCTGAGGACTTTTACCAGGCCGGAGAAGTGGGAGCATTAATTTATCGGGATTGTGCTCTGAATTTGAAGCATGAGATTTATCGATTTCAAAGGAAAAGTGAGGATGAAGGAGGAGGGAGATGAGACAAGAAAGCCAAGAAGAACTAACTAAATTTTTTAAGGCGATATTCGAAGGAACTACCGGGTGCATAGATATTAGAACATTTATTCATACGAGAAAAAAGGATAAAATTGAGACTAAACAGAGAGACCACTTTTTTATAAATATCAAGGAATTAAAAGATTTAGTTAGAATTATTGGTAATGAAAATTTTACTAAAGATAGGAATGTCCATTTTGGGGTGGCGCCCAGAGCAATAGCCAGGGGAGGAGTAAAACAAACAGGAAGTGAAAATGATGTAAAAATCTTAAATTGCATTTTTGGTGATATTGATTGCAAGCGGGAAAGTGATCCTAATTTACCAACCAAAAAAGAGAGCATAAAGAGAATAGAAAAATTCGAATTGCCCCCGAGTATTATAGTGGATTCAGGCTTGGGCTATCAGTGTTATTGGCTTTTAAAAAGCCTTATACCAATTAAGAATAAAAAGATACTTTTGCAGACAAAGGGGGTTCTGAAAGGTCTGGCTATCGCAATAGGTGGTGATGTTGCCGGGCAAGATATTAGCCATCTTTTAAGAGTGCCGGGGACACTTAACTTAAAGCCAGAATGCCCAAAAGAAGGACTGGAAGTTAAGATAATAAAATTCGAACCAAACTTAAAGTATGGGGAAGAATTTAAAAAATACATGGTAAAGATCGAGGATGTACAAGGCGTGGACATCGATATTAAGGATGTACCAATACCTCCGAGATTTGAAGAATTACTAAAGAAAAATAAGAAGCTGCAAAATACATATTTAACCAGGAGCAGGCCGGACCTAAGCGATCCGAGTGGTAGTGGCTATGATATGGCCCTGGCAAATCTTTTAATAAAAAATAAATTCACTGATTCGGAGATCGCGGCAATTATAAAGACTTCTAAAACTGGCACAAAAAAGAAGATAACTCCATCATATTTGAAAATAACGATTAAAAAGGCAAGAGCTTTTGAAAAGAAAAAGAAGCAAAAAGAACCTGGACTAAAAACATTTCCACCTGGATTGATCCACTTAGTAAATGATGATGGAGTTAAAAAATATCTATTCAAAAGTGAAGCTGGTAATTTAGTAATAACGGAGACTTGGACCGATGGAGCGGGGATAGTTTATAAGCCCAGACAAGACTTGCCGATCAGTTACGCTTCTATGGAAGTCCTCAAAATAAATAAAGAGATAGACTGGGCTTCCTCTCTGAGAGGTATAGAAAAATATATTAAAGATCATTTAGAACTACCAGATGAGATATACTATTTAATTTTTGCTCTATGGATAATGCATACTTATCTAATGGAAAAAACTGACCTTACTCCCTACTTATACTTCGTTGGTCTTAGAGGAACTGGGAAAAGCAGAGCAGGAAAAATTGCTCAAAAGTTAGCTTACAAATGCTTCCCATCAGTCCTCCCTTCTCCTGCAGTTTTGTTTAGGGCTTCAGATTATTTTGAGAATGCTTTGATAATTGATGAAGCAAAATTTTGGGGGAGCGATATGGATAAGGATTTGGCCAGGATAGTAATGAGTAGATATGAGAGAGGGATGACTGTTCCCAGAGTAAATCAGGATAAAAAGGGAGAAAATCAGGTTGAACTTCATAATGTATTTGGCGCCTTAGTAATCTGTACTGAGTCTAATATCCCTGAACCAATTGAAGATAGGTGTATTAAAATTCAGATGCAAAGGAACATTTCCCCATCAGTAGAGGATGATTGGAATTTGACTGAAGAACAGAGGTCGATAGATCTGCTAACTCTATTTAGAGCAAGATTTTACAATGAAGAATTTCCTAAACATAAAAGGATAGCCCGAAGGAGATTGGGACAGATATTAAATCCTTTATACAAAATCTTATTATTAGCTGATAAAAATAGGGCAAAAGAGTTTGATGGATTTATTAAGAAAGAAGAGACTGGCAGAGCAGGAGATGAAGCGACTTCAGATAATGCCACTATAATTAGCATCTTAATAGACTTTTACAATGAGGGGGAAGATATAGTTGCTACTCAGGATATTGCAAAAACGTATAACCAGGATATTGAAAATCTTAATTTCCAGATTCCCCCAAAGTCGATGGGTTGGAGGATGAAACCTTTTAACTTTAAGAAAAAAGTAATAATTAAATGGAAACAAAATAATAAACCTGGTTGGATAATAGACAGGGAAACTTTAATCGGATTAGCAGAAAGATTTAGTATTGAGACTGAAATTATCCCACAAGAAGAACATCTTGAAAAAGTCAAAGAGGAGACCCAATTGAGTATACCAGATTAAAACCTATTATGTTTATTATGTTTCTTATGTTTTTAAATGAATGGGGGGTTAGGTTTATTAAGTTTTTACAAACCTATATCAAAATTGTAATTTATATATAATATATATCTATATATATAGGGGTTTGTAGAAACAAAAGGGTTTGATGGGTTTTCTCCAAAAAAACACAGATTTACTAATATACACCCATATATGTTTACCCTTATACCAGAAATAAACATAAGAAACATAATAAACATAATAGGAGGGTTTGAAGAAAGAGAGCAATGAGAAAAAATTAATAAAAAAAAGGAGATAAGAAAATGGGAGAACTTGAAAGAAGAGAAGAAATTCAAAAAGAGAGACTTGAAAAAATTAAAGGACTAGAGAAATCAAATATTGAAGAGCTTAAAGAAAGATTAGAAAAATTAAGAGAGGATTACAGGTTATGTACTATCAAATTAAGAGAAGATATAAAAGTATTAGAGCGGGCAATTAAAGTAAAAAAAGTAATTGGTATATATGAAAAAAAAGGATTCGAAGGTGTATATGCGTATGCCCTTACTGAAAAGTCGTGCCATCGTGATCCAGAAGAAGGAGGGAGATATACGGAAGATGATCTTCCTTTCTAATGGTCTAAGCGAATTTTGAATAATAAAAACTAAATTTTAAAAAAAATGAAGGAGGAAAAAGAATGCCAAAATATCAATGTGAAAAATGTGGGGCCTTATTTGCTGGCTGGGCAGTAAAAGGAATTTGCAGGGTTTGCGGTGGCGAACTAAAATTGATACCCCGGGCAAAATACTATGAAGAAAGCAAAAAGCAGGATAAAGCGTCAAAATACGAAGACGAAATAAGCAAAATTTAGGAGAAAAAGCTTTCAATTTTTGTAGAGGTCTTGTAGAGCTATTTATAAACAGGGGTCATTTTAGGGCTTTGCGATGTAAAGCGTCAAAACACAAAGAAGGCAATCTTAAAAAGTCTTTTGTTTATAAGGCTTTCAAAAATTTAGAATTAAAATAATATGGACTTCTGGCGTAGAATGGCGTATTCTACGCCAAAACATTTGACAAAATATCTTCTATCCTTTATAATGATGGTAGAAATTATGAAGGAGGATAGAGAAATGAAAAGGCAAAAGACTCCGGTGGTCTTAACCAGGGAAGAGGTAGAGAAACTAATAGAGGCAGGAGCAGGCCTGGAAGAGCTTTATAAGAAGAGATTAAAAGAAGAGAAGTTAAGGGGCTCCCAGTGTCTAAGCTATTTGAAGAATAGCTTATTTTTAGCGATACGTAACCAGGCTATTATCAGGCTTTTGTTTAGCACGGGGATCAGAAACAGTGAAGCCTGCCATCTGAATGATGAGGATATCTACTTTGAAGAGAATAGAATTAAGATCAGGCAGGGGAAGAGAGGGAATGACGAATACCAGCCTTTAACTAAAGATGAGACCTGGAAGGAGTTAAGAAGATATCTAAGGGCAAGGAAAGCCTTTAAATACAATAGAAGCAACGCTTTCTTTATCGGCAAGAGTGGAGAGAGGGTCAGGCCCCGGGCATTGCAAAGGTTTATCAAACACTACGGAAGGCTGGCGGGAATCAAGAAAGAAGTTTATCCCCATATCTTGAGGCATAGTTTTGCAACGGAATATCTAAGAACTACCAGGGATTTGAAATTAACGCAGAATGCTATGAGGCATAAGAATCTGATGAGCACAGTTATTTATACTTACGTTTCCAAAGATGATGTGGCCAACGGGCTGGAGAAAGCGAAATTATAGGGATGTGGCTAAAAGGACAGGGATAATTATTTACTCAATTAGAAAAGAAAAGAAAAGTAAAAAGGGGGATCAATAGATGGAAAAATTAAAAAACTTAATTTTCTGGATCACAGTTGTAATTGCTATTTTGGCCTTGGCAATTTCCATACATAATTTTGTCCGGATAAATAATAACTTTAATATCATAAAAATTATTGGTGAGACTCAAAGTTATATTTTAGAACTGATATAGAATATATGTTAGTTACTAAAAACATTTTTTATTAATATAATTAAATAAATTTATTGATAACAAAGTTGGAGGGGATCGCAAAAATAAAACTGTGCGTTTTATAGTCTAGTCAAGTTAAGGGCTTATTCTCTCCAGAGTTCTCTCTTAACAAGACTAAAAACGGTCTCCTCCAATAATTCAAACGTTTGCACAATTGACTAAAAGAATACAAAAAAAGTGTGCTGCTATTCCGTGAGAAAAAAATCGGGTAGATTTAGGTGGTGATCATAGAAATGAAAAAATTAGTTAGTGATTTTTTAAAGCTGGCCTGGAAAAATAAAGACGATGAATTAGTAGATTCCGATAATGATCATAAATATAAGCTGGCCAGGAGATTAAAGAATAAAATTCTCGACCACAGGCTGATCAGAAAAATATAGTAAAAAGCTATCCCGGTGATCCGGACTTTCTGACGGGAGTTTACCGGATTACCGTCCCCTGCTCCCCTTTTTTGATATAGCCTGGGGGGAGCAGGGTTCACTTAATCGAAGAGGGGCAAAATATGTTTAATGAATTCGAAATTAGAAAAATAGTAGAATCTTGTCTTACGGAATTGAAGGATAAAATGAAGGAGCAAGACGAAAAAATTTCCAAACTGGAGAGAAAATTAGAGAATTTTTCTTCCAGGCCGCCAGAATGTGGCGAAAATCTAAAATTGCTTAAATAACGCAAAATTAAGGCTTTTTATGGGGTCGGGATTTTGCAGGTAGAATCATAAGCAAGGCCTCAAAATAACGCCACCACAGCGATTTGTGAAGGTCTTTTTTGAGGGATTCGAGAAAAAAGGAGCTACTATGGGAGATTCGCATAAATTTGCAGGCAAAAGTGAAGAAGGAAGGCAGCACCAGCAGAATAATTTAAACCGGACGGGCAAAAGGGATTATTATTTGGAGCCGGATTGGAAGAGTGAACTACTGCAAAAAATGGAAGAACGGAAATTAAAGCAGGCCGGTAATAGATTTTTGAGGGCAAAAAGAGCCTTAGTCGAGCCACCAAGTTTAAACAATCCAGAATATGCAAACGATATCATTAAATTTGCTAACGAGCAATTCTTTATCGAGACCAGGCGGCCTATCCAGATTGAGAGATGGCAGGAAGAAAAGATACTGAAGCCCTTATTCTCGAAGCAATACCATCTAGGAGTCATAAGTTTATGCAAAAAAGATGGCAAGTCAACTTTAGGGGCAATTATAGCTTTACATAAGTTGCTCTATGGTCCGGACTTTTCAGAGATTTATCTTTTAGCCAGTGATCTGGACCAGATAACAACGACTATTTTTTCTAAAATCGTTCGGTGTTGTGAGCTAAACCATAGGATGTTAAGCAGGCTATCTATAACTCAAGATACGATTACCTATGATCCCCGGGGGTCTTTTATTAAGGTTTTACCATCCGAATATAAAGGGAGTTTCGGCAGTAATGCTGCCCTGGTAATATTCGATGAGCTGTGGACTTATGATCAAGAGAGAGCCAGGAGACTTTATGAGGCATACACTGAGAACCCGACCAGGCCAGATTTTTTAGTTTTAGTTCTTAGCCATGCCGGTTATTCCCGTGATTCTTTATTATACGAGCTATACGAGATAGGCACGAGCGATAAGAAACCGGATGACTATTTTTTCTTATGGTCGCATAAGAATCTGGCTTCCTGGAAGACACCAGAATTTTTGAAAAGGCAGCGTAATAAGCCGGGGATGAGGCCAAATCTTTATAAACGGCTTTACGGAAACCGCTGGACTGAGGAGGAGGATTCATTTTTGACCGATGAAGAATATTCTCGATGTGTGATAAAGGAGCTCAGGCCATCTTTGGGAGATAGGGATTTATCAATTTGGGTCGGAGTCGATGCCTCAGTTTCGGGAGATGCCTCAGCAGTGGCTGCGGTCACCCGGACAATACCGGGCAAAATTAGATTAATAGGCTATCGGGTTTGGCAGCCTACCAAAAAAAGAAAAATGGATTTAGAGGCCACCATCGCTAATTATTTGCGAGAACTAAATCAAAACTTTACCTTAATAAAGATAGTTTATGATCCGTACCAATTACATCAGGTTATGCTAAATTTAAGAACTGAAGAAGGACTGCCGACAGAGGAGTTGCCACAATCGCAAAATAACGTTATAGCCTATTCGCAATTACTCTATGAGTTAATTCGTTTTCAGAATCTCGAAATTTATGAGAATAAGGAATTAAAGGACCACTTTAAAGCAGCCAACTTTAAAGAGAGCGATAAGGGGATCTCCTTAAAAAAGAGAGGAAAGGGTAAGATAGATTTATGTGCAGCTTTAGGAATGGCGGCTTTTTCGTGTGTCGGATCAAAACCGGTGAGACCAGGCAAAGTTTATGTAAGTGGTGATAAAATGATGGAGGAGGAAAAACATATCGAAAAAGAGCCTGCAGTTGCTAATGTGGGCCGAATCTACATAATTTAGGGGAGTGATAGATATGTTTGAAAAAGTTAAGGACTTTTTTAGTAAAGAAATAGAAGGAGATGGAGCTAAAGAGGGAGCGAAAATAGAGGAAGGCAAAGTCTATATAGTCACCACTAAGGATATATTTCCCTTTTCTGAACTAAAAAAATACGAGTTTAAAAAATCTTCAAAACAACTGGAAGAAAAAGAAACGAAATGGCTTACTGTCGGGAATTTATTGTCGAAGCTGTATAGCCCAAGCAGCTTTATCCGGTTATATGAGCACCAGCCAGTTTTAATGGCGGCCATAAATCAGATTAGCGAAGATATTTCAGGCACCGGTTGGAAATTAGTTTTGCGACCGGAGCAAGAAGAGGATTCTGAAGAGAAGAAGGTGATTGAGAAATTTTTGAATAATGTGAATCCAAAGCAATCCATTAAAGAGCTACTTTACTGCTGTTTTGTGGATTACTTACTATTAGGAGGCCTAAATATCGAAGTTTCGAGGTTCTTTAATGGACGAATAGCCGAACTTTTTCACGTCCCAGAAAAGACCTTATACGTCCACAAGTCATTAAAGAGATTTTCGCAATATTATGTAGGCAAGTCGGCCTGGTTTGTACCCTACGACCCCGATCCAGAAGAGAGGCTGAATATCCATGCAGAAACTGGAGTGAAGGGGAAGTGGGATTTTGAGACCCAGGGACACGAACTAATTCGACACATTAATTATAACCCCCGGAGCAGCTTTTATGGTTTGGCGCCCCTAACCAGTGCAATCAGTAGCATCTTGAATCTAATCGAATCATCGCAATTTCATCTTTCATTTTTAACAAGTCGGGGGATTCCGGAGTATATGATCTCGCTTTCTGGCAAATGGGAGGAAGGAGCAGCTAAAAAAATCACTAATTTTATAAGAACGGAAATGCAGGGGGAGCATTTTAAATCAATGGTTCTGAATCTACCCGAGGCAGGCTCCGTCAAATTTGATAAACTAGCGGTAGATATAAAGTCGAGCGAATTTTTATTGGAGCTGAGCAATATCGCTAGAGAGGATATCCTATCAGTTTACAGGATCCCACCTTCAAGGCTTTGCCTCTTTAAAAAAGGAGGGAGCCTGTCCAGTAATATTTATTCCGAGGCCAACCGGACTTATTGGGAATCAGTAGTTTTGCCGAGTCAGATGATTGCCGAAAAGATTACTAATAAAATATTAGAGGGAGTGCTAGGCCAGGAGAGCCGCTATCATTTTGAGATTCTGGACCTGGATTTAAGGACAGAAACAGAGGATATCACAAACTACGTTAAGTTATTTAGTATGGGATCGATGACCCCTAATCAAATAAGAAGGGCTTTAGGGAAGGAAACTTACGAAGGCGGGGATAAATATTATATAAACCGCAATTTTGTGCCTGTTG
>NMQN01000709.1 GCA_003575245.1 Candidatus Atribacteria bacterium 1244-E10-H5-B2
TTGGTTTCAAGGGTTTCCGGGTTTACGTGCGGTCTGTTGTTTTTTTCAATCTTTAACCCGCATGCCGATAAAAATTTGGAATCGGTATACTCCCCGATAGCACTGATCACCGAATCAACTGTTATCTCTTCAGTCTCCTCAGTGGGAACAGGACGCCTGCGACCGCTGGAATCAGGAGTGCCTAAAGTCATCTTGCGGCATTTCAGAATACCAGTTTTGGAAAATGATTCCGGCAGTAAGAGGGGTTTAAAAATAACTCCCTCTTCAAGTGCTCGCTCATACTCTTCTTTATCCGCCGGCATCTCATCTTCAGTGCGGCGGTAGATGATAAAAACTTTCTCGACACCGTCTATCCTTAGAGCTGAACGCGCACTGTCCACCGCAGTATTTCCGCCTCCTATTACCGCAACACGCCGGCCAATATTGAGCGCCCCTGAATCTTCATTGAAAGACCTTAAAAAATCCAGGGTTTCATAAACATTATTATTATCACCGGTTAGCTGCAGTTTCCTTGAAACTTCCGCACCGATTCCGATAAAAATATATTTATATCCTTGGTTATTTAAAGCACTAATAGAAAATTCTTCTGCTACCCCAAATTTAAAATCCACACCAAGTGCTTTAATAATAGAAATATCTTTTTCAATAGCAGATGCAGGAATTCTGAAATTAGGCAGTACATATGTTATTACACCACCGGGAGAATCCTGCTTTTCAAATACAGTCACCACAAATCCGGCTTTAGCCAGAAAGTAAGCAACGGATAATCCTGTCGGTCCTGCTCCGATAACAGCAACTTTTACATCCAGCTGCTCAGCAGCAACACGGCTTTTAGTATCGTAGGTGATTTTTCCCTGCTCAGCAGCAATCCTCTTAACCTCGCGAATACCGACTGTTCCTTCATAGTCAAGACGGGTACAGTTGTACATGCATTGATGATCGCAAATATATCCGGTTATATTAGGAAGAGGATTTTTCAAATAGATAAGCTCCAGAGCCCTATCATACTGTCCATCCCCTACAAGCCGAATATACTCCGGAATATCCTGGCGGATGGGACAGGAGAGAACACAGGGAGCTACATAGCAGTCGGTTAAGGGTAATTCGCGGTCAATGAAAACTTTCTTCGTGCCTCTCCAATCTTTGCGGTAAAAATTTTCCCGAAGGGCCTCTTCGGTTAATCGGTCAAGTTTTTCCATATCGATGACCTCGAGCTGCCTTCTCTCTTCAACTATTGGTTCTAATTTTCGAGCCATTTCTGCCATTCTCAGATAACCGCCTGGTTTTAACAGTTCGGTGGCCATGGTAATTGGTTTAATCCCTGTTTCAAATATCCGGAAGATATTCAATTGGGACGCCCCTCCCGAGTAAGATATAGGGAGAACTCCTTCAAACTCACGCGATAAGCGGGAAGCTAAAGTAATAGTAAGGGGAAAGAGGATACGTCCTGATAAATACATCTCCTCTCCGGGAAGAACACCAAGGGTATTTACCGTTCCCAGCGTATTGGAAAGTTTTACTCCAAAATTACGGCCGCAGTCAACGGATAATTTAGAAAGCCGTTTAAGCATCCCTATCGCATCATCCCATTGCAAGTCATTGGTAAAGGTAGATTCTTTAATATTTATATAATTAAATCCAAGCTCATCCAATATTTTTCTAACTAATTTATAGCCGAGGAGGGTCGGATTTAATTTTACGAAAGTATGGAGCCTTTTTTCTTCCATAAGATATTTACAGATAGATTCTATCTCTTTGGGGGGACATCCGTGCATGGTAGAGAGAGTCACAGATCTGGATATATGAGGTGAAATTACACTGGAAATATTTTCCAGGCTTTTTACTTTTCCTTTAGTGTGCAGAACTTCTGAAAAGTTCGTGTCCCGAATAAAAGAACTTAATTCCTCTAAGTAACACTTAAACAGAGGATGTCCGGAGGCATCGGTTAAACTATTAATAAATAAGTCCATACGCGGCGTTTTGATTCCCTCCAAATCGTAGCCAACACTCATATTAAAAATAAAAGATTGTTTTACAGTAACGTGCATATCAAAAACTGATTCTATAAAGTGAAGCAGTATCCAGGCTTTGGCATACTCGTCATATGCCTGCTCCAGGGAAAGTTCGGTAGACCATTCGGTATTGTAACCCTCGTCTCGTGCATCAATACAGGGCTTATCAAATTTCAGACTGTCAAGTTTTTGTACGGTCTTAAGCTCAAAAAAACGTCCCCCGACCAAATAGGCGGCAACGATATTCTGAGTTAACTGGGTATGAGGGCCTGCTGCCGGTCCTATAGGGGTAGCACAACTTTCATTAAAAAATATCTGAATGTTCTTCTGGTTTTTTTCTCTAAAAAATTGAGATTTTGGTATCCCAAAAACTGTCCGTTGCGACCGATATTCTTCAGTTATCCAGTGAAGTAATTGCTTAAAGGGAACTGGCCTCATAATATCTCCCATAATTCTTCTCCTTAAAAATAGGGACACATCCCATTTAATTTTTATTTTACCATTTGAAAAATTCTCTTACTAACTCACTATAATTTCCTTTGCAAATCAGATGATGATTACCGATGGAATTTTGCAAAAAATATTTTACATCTTCATTCATTCTCAATCTTATTTGAGTACGACAAAGATTCTCTTTGCTTAAATTTTCTACAATCTCCCCACCGGATACAAAATATTCTTTACCGTCTCCGGAGAGTTTAAAAATGGTGGCTTCTCCTTCCCTGATGTCTCCCTTTATCCCCACCCCTATTCCTGATTCGAAATGGGTTTTTAAATAAAACTTATCAGGCATATTTAGGGGCAAAGTACAGTGAGCTAAAATTGTTTCATTTTTATCAATATCAATGCTGGAAGGATTGGCCATAAAAACAGGCTCATCAGTCAGAAAGTGTAATATGGTCATAGATATAAGTGCGGGGACATCACCCTCGCATCCGGCAACAATTCCTTCATCATTTAATAATGATATACCAAGACATCCTGAATTTTTATAAATTTTCAGCAGGTCAAAACATCTTGCAGTAATGCCGTCAAGTTTATATTTGTTTACTATAGCTTTAAACCCGCTATAAATTTTTAATGCTCCTTCGATTGATTTTTTATTAAACCCCTTTTCTCTAATATTTCTTAATTTAGGATGAGTAAAATTGTGGTTCTGGTCAATTTCTTTAACCAATTCATCCATTTTAATATCTATTAAAGAAATTCCTAAAGCTTCTTTCACCTCCTTATAATCTACATCGCTGGCTATAAGCCAATCGGAAGGTTTTCCAATTACTCCTAATTTAATGGAAAACAATCTGTTTTTTACCTGAAAAATATTTCTTAGCTCTTTTATCCTTCCGGCAATATAATCACTATCCCCATGGATTATTTCAACCCTTTTCTTTTTTTGTTTTAAAAATGAGGCAATCTCTAAAGAAGCAGCTAAAGAATTATGCAAGCCCCTGGATAAAAGCAGGTAAGGTCCTTTGACCTGCTGAAAAATTTGTTTAAATTTTTCTTCTGCCCCGCCAGATTTTACAAAAATGAGGGAAAAATAATCTTTACAGTTAAAATCCTCTAAGTTTATATTTTCAAACTTCTCACCTAATTTTTCTTCAATTTCAGTTATAAAGCCCCTCAAGGTCTGATCAATATATCCTTCTTTATGTACCTCTGAAACAAGATTATACAATCCTATCTTCATGTCAAACTTCCTTTCTTTTATGCATTTACTGCCTTAAAAAATAGGGACATCCTATTTTTCTATAATTTCATTTTTCCTTTTACGAGGTCTTCCTTTAGGTCGCGTATTTATAGTAATACCTAAAGTCTCAACTATCCGGTGAAGAAACTCTTTAGAGCCTATAGGTTTTCCGTTAATAATAGATTTTTTTATTATTTCTATCTCCTCTTCCTTATCTGGGTTGTTTAAGAAGGTAATGTACTCTTTCCTCTTAGCATCATCCTGCCATATCGGCTTAATAAAATCCATCTCCTTACCGGTAATATTAGCCTTAGCGCTAGACCATCGATATTCATCTGGTTTGCTTACTATTTTCGCTCGAACAGGATTTCGCTCTATATACCGACCTATAGACCAAAAGTATAATTCTTTATCCACTAAAGCAGAATAAAATCTACATTCCCATAATCTGCCTGTTCTTTTATACTTCTTATTGATGT
>NMQN01000297.1 GCA_003575245.1 Candidatus Atribacteria bacterium 1244-E10-H5-B2
GCTACCGGACTACCCCTGCCTTTTTTAAGTTATGGGGGAAGCTTTATGATATCTAACTTAATGGTGATAGGGATATTGCTAAATGTGGAATTGCACAAGATAAAGTGGTAACTTGGTTACTTGGTTACCTGGTTAGCTAGTTAGGAAGGAAATTACCAAGATGCAATTAATTTAGTTAACCAGTTAAAATAGTCGTTAGTGAATAGTGAATAGTCGTTAGCATTAAAACATAGGTTTCCAGTTTCCAGTTATCGGTTTTCAGTTTATAGTTGAAAGATGCAAGTTTACAGTTTTTAGTTCTTGTTTTATAGTTTTTAGATAAGAAACAGAATAAGAATCCAGTGAAAAACTTGAAGCGAAAAACCATAATTCAAAATTCAAAACTTTTTTCATATAGTGCATATTTTTAGTATAGAGGCCGGATTTATCCGGTCCGAATATCGAGGGCTTGATAAATCAAGCCCTTACATTATTAAAGATAAAAGCGAATAACTATATCGATTAGATAACTAACGGGATAATAGGATAACTGGTAAACTGGCTAACCGGCTAACCATCCTCACGAGATACGATTCACGAGATACGAGATACGGTTGCTCTACTCGTAACTAACAACTTGTAACCTGTAACTTGTTACGAATTACTCATTACATATTACTTGTTACTGTATTTTATGCGAGATATGGAAAATACATCCTGGATTTATTTATAACTAATCGAGGAGAAGAAAAATTTGGATATTAAAAAAATATTATTTGAAGAGTTATTGAATAAGGTGGAAAAACCGGGGAGGTATACCGGTAAAGAGTTTAATGAGACAGTAAAAGAAGAGGAAGCATCCACCGTCAAAATAGCCTTAGCCTTTCCTGATTTATACGAGATCGGGATGAGTTATTTGGGATTTAAAATTCTGTACGATATTATTAACAAGAGAGATGATGCTCTGGCTGAACGAGTTTTTTCACCGGCGGTGGACATGGAAGAACTGCTGAGAGAACGACAGATACCTGCTTTTTCTTTAGAGACCTATAGACCTTTAAATTCTTTTGATATAGTTGGATTTACTATTCAACATGAATTAGGTTATTCCAATATCCTAAATCTTATCGAACTTGGGCATATACCTTTAAGGTCGGAAGATAGAAAAGAAGATGCCCCCCTGATAATTGCCGGTGGTCCCTGTGCTTTTAACCCTGAACCTTTATCGGCTTTTATCGACTTATTTGTAATCGGAGAAGGGGAAGAGATTGTCGGTGAAATTATAGAGGTTTATAAAAGGTGGAAGGATAAAAAACAGAGCCGAGCGAAACTTTTAGAAGAATTAACCCGGGTAGAAGGGATTTATATTCCATCTTTCTATGAGATAACTTATTTTAAAGACGAAAGGGTTAAATCGGTTACTCCTAAAAAAGAAACGTGTTATTCAGTAATTAAAAAGCAGATTATTTCTGATTTTGATAAAGTAGCATATCCTCTTTTTCCAATTGTTCCCAATATCGATGTAGTTCATGATAGAATTACCCTGGAAATTTTTCGGGGGTGTACCCGGGGATGCCGCTTTTGTCAGGCAGGGATGATTTACCGCCCGGTAAGGGAAAAATCAGTCGATACTTTAATTGGATTGGCTGACGAAATTCTTACCCATACCGGATACGAGGAGATATCCTTGTCCTCTTTAAGTTCGAGCGATTATAGTGAAATAGAGAGCTTGATTACTAAATTAGTAGACCGATTTAAAGAAAAAGGTGTGGGGGTTTCTCTACCTTCTTTAAGGATAGATTCTTTTTCTATCGCTTTAGCCCAGCAGGTTCAAAGAGTAAGGAAGACCGGTCTTACCCTTGCCCCGGAGGTAGGAACTCAAAGGTTAAGGAACGTAATAAATAAAAATGTTCAGGAAGAGGACCTGTATTCTTCGATAAAAGCAGCTTTTGAGGGAGGGTGGAGGAAGATAAAACTTTATTTTATGGTCGGTTTGCCCACTGAGACCGAAGAAGATGTGGAAGGGGTAGTAAGGCTAGTTAGTAAAGTTGATCACATGGGGAGAGAAATAACCGGAAGGAAGATAAATATAAATATTAGTGTATCTGCTTTTGTGCCCAAACCTCATACTCCTTTTCAATGGGAAGCCCAACAAGAGAGGGAGATATTGTCTAAAAAAATAAGGTATTTAAAGAATAGATTAAATTGGAGGAACATTTCTTTCAGTTACTCGGATATTAATCGAGTTTATCTGGAGGCAGTCTTTGCCCGAGGAGATAGAAGGTTAGGTGAAGTATTAGAAAGGGCTCATTTTCTGGGGTGCAAATTTGACGCCTGGAGAGAACATTTTAATTTTGAAGCCTGGCAACAGGCTTTTGCTGAAAGTGGACTTTCTATGGAATTTTATGCCAATAGAATGCGGGATGAGGATGAGATTTTACCCTGGGATCATATCTCCTGTGGAGTTAAAAAAGAATATCTGCTTGAGGAGAAGAAGAGGGCTTTAAGAGGAGAAACAACTCCCGATTGTCGTTTTGAGGATTGTACGGAGTGCGGAGTGTGTTAATTAGTCGTTATTGAATAGTGAATAATCGTTAGTATAGAATTAGCGTATAGCGGGTAGCGTTTAGGTGTGAGGAAACAATCGCGGGAAAAAATAGTCCGCCACAGTCTGCCGGTCAGCCGATCTACCAGCCGGGAAAGATGCAAGATGTATTTAGTATTTAGTCGTTAGTATATAGTAAAGAAAATACAGAGAATAGATGTGAGAGTGGGATGTATTAGTCGTTAGCGAATGGGGAATAGTCGTTAGCATTAGATACAAGATATAAGATACAAGATAACGAGTTCACTGTTTTTAGTTTATAGTTTTTAGAAAAGAAAAATCGGTTTACAGTTAATTGCAAGAACTTGTAACAATATATCCTCATCTGTCTGAGTTTTTTATAAACTTGAAACTCGCAACCCGTAATCTTTAATTTTAACTGGCAAACTGGTTAACCGGGTAACTTGCTAACTAATATTTTCTATATGCTCATACTAAAAGGCGAGATATGAATTTATAATTGTTAGATCGATCAAGAAAGGAATCAAATAGTTTGGAACAATTAGTCAGAGTAAAATATTGTAAAGACGGACCGATTAAATATATTTCCCACTTAAACCTGGCCCAGGTTTTTACTCGTGCTCTAAGGAGAGCAAATATTCCGGTAGTTATATCCGGCGGTTTTAATCCTCGGTTTAGAATATCTTTCGGTCCCCCTTTACCTTTAGGAGTCAGCAGCTCCTCTGAATATTTAGATATCCGACTAAAAGAGGAGGTAAAAGTCGAGGAGTTAACAGAAAGGTTAAATCTGATTTTACCTCAAGGATTGAAGATATTACAGGCCAAAACAATTCCTTCCTCTGCCGATTCTTTAGTAAAAATAATCGATAGAGCTTCTTACGTTATCACCCTAAAGATAAAGGAAAAGCTATCAGATTCAGCAGCCAAAAATCAAGGAAATGAATTAAAAGAGTTGAAGCAGGAAATAGAGAAAAATAATAAAAGATTTTTAAATTTGGATGAAATCACCATAGCAAAGCAGACTAAAAATGGGATTAAAATGGTTGATATAAGACCTTCGATTTTAAATATATCAGTAAAAAAATTTAAAAAGCAGATTTTAGAGCTTGGCTTGGAGCTTGAGATAGGGCAGCAGGGAAATTTAAATCCCCGCTATGCGGCCAGGGCATGGATTTCTAATTCTGATAATAATTTTGATATCCAACAAATCTGTCGGGATGGATTGTATATAAAATGTAAAGAGGTTCTTTAAGCACCAAACAAAAAGATAAATAAAAAATATTTTTATTAAATTTCTAAAATACTATTTTAAATTCTGTTATCTTTACTAATAAGATTATTTAGAGTAAAATGTATAGAGAAAAATTTAGTTAGCTGGTTAGTTGGTTAACTGGTTTAGAAAATAGAATTCAGGAATTAGAAGACTGATAACTGAAAATCATAAACCGTAAACTTGTATTTAGCGCTAACGGCTAAATTGACTGGAAGACCGGGTGACTGGAAGACTGGTGGACCAATTAACCATTTAAAATAAAACAGGAGTTTTTAATGAATAAAAGAGTAATTATTGATGTGGGTCTAACCGAAGAGAGGGTGGCTGTAATCGAGGCTGGCCGGTTGGTAGAA
>NMQN01000157.1 GCA_003575245.1 Candidatus Atribacteria bacterium 1244-E10-H5-B2
AATAATATGTAATATGGTGATTAGATGATTGTGTTTGAAGAATTTAGAGTAAAAACCCCAGAACAATCAAACCCTAATTTTTTATGAAAATTGAAATCTACATAATAATAAAAGTATTTTCTAACCCTTTTGAAATCAGTACCCCAATATTTTAATAGTTCTTTTCTAAAGCTAGGCATTATTTCTTGACAGAAAAGAGGTATCCGATCGACTTCTTCGTGGTTTAACGCTCTTAACATTCTTTCTCGTGCGTTCATAAATTCTAGGGTGTTTTATTTTTAAATGTTGTATAAGGTAAGATAAAAAGAAAAGAAATAATCCGAAAATAAATTTATCTATTTTCTTATTCTAATAAATTACATGGCAATATTAATTGAAAAAAATTATCCGGTATTTACCATTGTTATTAATAATCCCGAAGTTAAGAACGCAGTAGATGGACCTACAGCTCAAGAATTGAGTGATGCATTTAGAGAATTCGAAAACGATAAAAAAGCTTTAGTTGCTGTATTATGGGGCTCTAATGGAACGTTTTGTTCGGGTGCACATTTGAAAGCTATTGCTGAAGGGCGAGGAAATAAAATAGAAATAGATGGAGATGGTCCGATGGGTCCAACGCGGATGTTTTTATCAAAGCCAGTTATTGCAGCTATAGCAGGTTATGCCGTTGCAGGAGGATTAGAAATTGCTCTATGGTGTGATATGCGTGTTGTTGAGAAAGATGCAATTTTTGGAGTATTTTGTCGTAGATTTGGAGTGCCACTTATAGATGGCGGTACTGTAAGATTACCAAGACTTATAGGTTTAAGTCGTGCTATGGATATGATTCTTACTGGACGCCCTGTGAATGCTGAAGAAGCACTCGCATGGGGGCTTGCTAATCGAGTAGTTGATATCGGTCGATCGAAATTAGAAGCAGAAAAATTAGCAAGAGAAATTGCGGCTTTTCCAAAAACTTGCATGAGAAATGATCGTTTCTCCGCTTATGAACAATTTGGATTAGATATTAAAGATGCAATGGTAAATGAATTTGAATACGGTTTAAAAACCTTAGAAAGCGGAGAATACATCGAGGGAAGCCAAGATTTTACTAAAGGTAAAGGTAAACACGGTAATTTTAAGAAGATATAAAATAATATGTAATATGGTGATTAGATGATTGTGTTTGAAGAATTTAGAGTAAAAACCCCAGAAAGAGAAGTTTTACTAGAACTCACAAATGAAATTAGAAAGATTGTAAGGAATTCGGGTATAAATGAAGGTGTATGTCGTATATTTGTACCTCATACTACTGCGGGAATAACTATTAATGAGAACGCAGATCCCTCCGTTATGAAAGATATTTCTAATTATTTGAGCAAATTGATACCAAAAGGCGGAAGTTTAGGATATTCATTTAGACATATGGAGGGTAATTCAGACGCGCATATTAAATGCTCTTTAACAGGACACTCATTAGAATTATTAATTCATGAGGGTAGAGTAATGCTTGGAACATGGCAAGGTGTAATGTTTGCAGAATATGATGGTCCGCGAAACAGGAAAGTCTTTGTCCAAATTCAAGGAGAAATTAATTAAAATAATATCAATAAATTATACATCATTTCTTTACTAATTTCAATGTTATAAAGAATGTGATAACTACTAAACCATTAATTAAGTAAAAAGGTAAAAATATATAGATTTCCCCTAAAGAACTAATAACAATTGGTCCAATTGCGCTACACAAAAATCCTATAGCGTTGTTAAATCCGATGCCCGTACCTTTTAAATTCGGGTCAATTTTTTCGATAATGTTTAATAGTAATGTGTTTCCCGCTGGTTCGTACAACGCTAACCCTATCCCAACAAATATCGTAATAATTAAAAATATAATCAGATTAAAAACAATACTAGTCAAAAACGGAAGAGCAAAAAAGATAACAACCACCTGCCCTACCAACATCATTTTTCTTGGGCTATGACGATCTGTTAATCTACCAGAGATAAACACAAATGTAATGTAAGCCGCTACAATAAGAATTAAAGCATAACTCGTTTGAATTTCGTCTAAAATAAATTGGACTTGTAAGACCCAAATTAAATATGCCATAATTCCTCCAAATATAAACCACCTTACGCTATTTAAAAAAATTGTAATTATAAACTGCCCTTCTTTTAATAAGATTTTTATATTTTCTAAATTTAGCGACATTTTATTCTCATTTTTGGGACTTTCTAAATCCGCTTTCCCTTTTTTGCTTCCCTTTTCTTTCAAGAAAATAATCATAACTACCCCCGATATTATTGTTAAAATCCCCGAAATAGAAAATATGTTCCTAAACCCTAAATATGAAGAGATATATCCACCAATAACGATACCTCCAAAGTAACCTAAGGACATCGATAACGCGTATAAACCCATTCCTTTTCCGTGCTCTTCTTTCTCGTAAATATCACCAATAATTGCTTGTAAAATGGATGTATAAGCTCCTGCCCCTTGAATTGCTCTAAAGATTATAAGTTGAACAATGTCCTGAGCGATAAAACATAAAAAAGTTCCAATTATGTATATAATCAATCCGATAAGTACAACTAATCTTCTACCATACTTATCAGAGGCAGCAGCGAACGGAAATTGAAACACTGATTGCGTTACAGAAAAAATCCCTATTACGATTCCATAAGCGGTAAGTGTTCCAGAGAGGTCTATAATAAAAGAAGGTAACCCAATATTAACCACGCTTATTCCTAAATTTCTAAAAAATACTCCCATTAAGATAACAAAAAGCAAAATTTTTACGTGCTTTCCAAAATTGCTCTTTGAACGCTTTAAATTATCCTCAGTTTTAATCCCCATTTACTTTAAAAATTAAGAAATAAATTTAAAGTTATTTTTCGCAATATTTTAAACTTTTAATACTCATATTTATATAATCTTAGTTATTAATTTGGAAAAAAGGGATAATAATGGAGTTTGGATTTAATTCTTTATCAAATTTAGCCCAGATTAGGAAAGATGTGAAGAGAAAAAGAATTTCTAGTTACGATAAAACAGGGGCAAATGCTGATTTCTTTACATTCAAGGGCAATGAAATAAGGGAAATTTGTAACATTGAAGGCGCTGGAATGATAAAACACATCTGGATGACAATTGCCTCGGGAGATCCTTATTACTTGAGAAAAACAGTTATTAGAATGTGGTGGGATAACGAAGAGCACCCTTCAGTAGAGTGCCCAATAGGAGACTTTTTTGGGGTGGGGCACGCACGCACCGCAAATTTTTGGAGTTTACCGCTTTCTATGGGGCCCGAGGATGGAAAAGGATTTAATTGCTTTTTTCCAATGCCATTTTCAAAACGAGCTCGAATAGAAATTGAAAATGAAAGTGATACTGCCTTGGTAGTTTATTTTTATATTGATTACGAAGAATATAGCGTGTTAGACTCTTCTTATGGTAGATTTCACGTTTTTTGGAATCGCGTAAATCCATGTGAAGGAAGTGATTATATTAAAAAGAAAAAAGTGGAATTTTCTTTTAGAAAGAATCCAACGCACGAGAAAGATTATTTTGTTATGAACGCTGAAGGTGAAGGTCATTTTGTCGGATTTCATTTAGATATTCATAATTTATATGAAACTGAGAAGCACAATTGGCCTGGTGAAGGAGACGATTACATAGAAATCGATGATGGTGAAATTATACTTTACGGAACTGGTACTGAAGATTATTTTTGTACATCGTGGTGCCCAACTCAATACTATTGTTCACCCTACTTTGGAATTCCATTGCCAGGAGGTAAAAATTGGAGCGGAAAAATATCATATTATCGATACCATATAGAGGATCCGATATATTTTCACAAAAATATTAAAGTAAAAATAGAGCACGGTCACGCGAATCAAAGATCAGACGATTGGTCTTCAAC
The DNA here is from genome assembly GCA_003575245.1 of Candidatus Atribacteria bacterium 1244-E10-H5-B2. The sequence goes on from NMQN01000157.1 coordinate 3,909, forward strand.
AGCTTACTGGTATCAAACAGAACCACATAAGAAATTCAAATCTTTTCAAGTAGTTGACGATAGATTACCTAGAGAAGAACCTAAAGAAATAGAATCTTAAAAAAAAAATGAAAATTTAGATTAAATTCACTTTAATTTTCTCAATCGTTCTTCATGAAGTTCTTTTAACCTCTCTTGGGGGGTTTAACGACAAAATATCACTAGTAAACAAAAACAAAAAAATCTTTTGCTTCGTCTCCAGTTATGAATGGTTCTTAAAAA
>NMQN01000842.1 GCA_003575245.1 Candidatus Atribacteria bacterium 1244-E10-H5-B2
CTACGAAATATAAAGTATCTGCTGAGACTTCTGCTAAATTTTTTATCGGCTTATTAATCAATACCATTCCTATGGTAGTAGGAGGTCCCAAGTCAGATTGTCCCATATCTACATCGACAATTCCAACTTTCCGCCCGTGTTTAACCCAAAAATTAGCAAATAATAGAGTGCAGATACTTTTACCGGTATCGGTTGCCCCCAATACCAATACTGTTCCCCTATCCTTTAAAATTTTATTAGCTATTTCAAGCCAGTCTCCGGGCATAAAATATTCTTCTACTAATTTTTCCTTTTTCATCTTTTACCTCAGTTTATTATGGCGGGTTCGATGAATTAGTCGTTAGTGAATAGTAAATAGTCGTTAGTACTAAATACAAAACTAGTTTTTCGTTTTTAGATATAAACAATCCGTTTTCAGTTTATTGTTGTAAAATGCAAGATAAAAAACTTGTAAATCGCAACCTGAGACGTGCAACTTGTATTTTAACCGGTAAACCGGGTAACTGGGTAACTATTCTTACGCTACTCACTATTAAGGCGTATGCAATACGCCCCTACTACCCGAAAATAATTTTCTATCTTCTTCTTTCCTCACGCAATACGAGATACGAGTTTGACTTCTAAATCCTATCTTATTTACTTATTACTCATCACACATTACATATTACTTGCCCAGTTCCCCGGTTGATTTTGTCTTTAATTTTGAATTTTAAGTTATGGCTTTGCGTTTTGCGCTTTTCGTTTTTCGCTATGTACTATATGCTATATACGATATACTATATACTATATACTAATATATTCTACACTTATTCTATAATTCCTGCTATTTTAGAAAAATTATGATATAATTATTTTATAAACAAGAATTTATCTTCATCGTCATTGCTTTCTCCTATAAACAAAGGGAAAAGAGAGATAAATATGAAAAAAAGGACAATTATCTTCTTTCTTATTTTAATATGTATTTCCTTTTACTCCCTGAAAGAAAATTACACTACTCCTAATTCGTCTATCTATCTTCTCCAGCTAAATGGTGTGATAAACCCTATCACCTCTCAATATGTAGTCAGCGGAATTGAAGATGCTGAGGCAGAAGAGGCAGAATGTTTAATCCTACAATTAGATACTCCCGGGGGATTGGATACCTCAATGAGAGATATTATTAAAAAGATGTTAAATTCTACTATCCCTATAATAGTTTATATCTCTCCTTCGGGTGGCAGAGCAGCCTCAGCTGGAGTGTTCATCACCTTAGCCAGTAATATTGCCGCTATGGCTCCGGGAACTAATATCGGAGCTGCTCATCCGATAGCTATGGGTGCAGAAGAGATTGATGAGGAAATGAAAGCAAAGATGGTAAATGATGCTGCAGCATATATCAAGACTATTGCTGAGAAAAGGGGAAGAAATACCCAGTGGGCGGAAAAAGCAGTAAGAGAAAGTGTATCTATTACCGAACAGGAAGCCATCGAGATTGGAGTAATAGAATTTATCGCCAATGATATAGATGAATTAATAGAAATTATTGATGGAGTAAGAGTGACTACAGCAAGTGAGACCAGAGTGCTTAAGACCAAAGGCTTAGAAATAATCTCTGTAAAGATGAGCTATAAAGATTTATTTCTCCATTCCTTAACCAATCCTAATATCGCCTATATCCTATTATTTTTAGGAATTTACGGCATCCTGGGTGAATTCAGCAACCCCGGTTCTTTTTTCCCTGGAATTGTGGGAGGAATATCTCTTATCTTAGCCTTTGTAGCTTTCCAGAGCATACCTATAAACTATGGAGGACTTCTGCTCATAATCTTCGGTATTGTGCTCCTGGTTACAGAAATATATACTCCTACCTTTGGACTCCTCACTGCAGGGGGAGTTACCTCCCTTATTTTAGGCTCTTTTATGTTACCTAAGGCTACAGCTCCTTTTTTAAGGATTTCCTTAGTATTAATTATCTCCATGTCTCTTGCCACTGCAGCTTTCTTTGTCTTTGCTTTAAGTAAAGGGATTAAGATTCAATGGAAAAAGTCAGTTACGGGCAGAGAAGGTCTTAGGGGAAAAGTGGGAATTACCAAAACCGTTCTTGACCCGGAAGGTACTATCTTTGTTCATGGGGAAAGATGGCAAGCCTCTGTAATAGATGAAAAAATTAAAGAAGGAGAAGAAGTAGAAGTATTAGAAGTAAAAGGCCTTCAGCTTATAGTCAAAAAATATATCCGAAAGGAGTAAATTACAATGGAAATAATTGCACAGCTACAAATTTACCTGGGAATTTTAATAATATTTCTCCTAATATTATCACAGGCTGTAAAAATATTGCGAGAATATGAAAGAGGGGTAATCTTCAGATTGGGAAGATTAGTGGGCGCCAAAGGCCCGGGGTTGATTCTTTTAATCCCTATTGTAGATAGAATAGTAAGGGTAAGTCTGCGGATTATCACTATGGACGTCCCAGCACAGGAAGTAATCACTAAAGATACAGTTCCGGTTAAAGTTAATGCAGTCATCTACTTTAGAGTAGTTACTCCGGAAAATGCAGTGGTAGAAATAGAAAATTTTGTCAATGCTACCTCTCAAATCGCTCAGACCACCCTGCGCAGTGTTTTAGGACAGATGGAATTAGATGAATTATTATCACAGAGAGAAAAAATAAATCAGACCCTGCAAAAAATTGTGGATGAACATACCGGTCCCTGGGGAATTAAGGTAACCGCAGTAGAAACTAAAGATATTGAATTACCCGAAGGTATGAAAAGGGCTATGGCTAAACAGGCTGAGGCTGAGAGAGAAAGAAGGGCAAAGGTAATTCATGCTGAAGGGGAATACCAGGCCTCAGAAAATTTAGTCAAAGCTGCAGAAAGAATTGCCAAACAGCCCACTGCTTTAACACTTAGATACTTACAGACCTTAACTGAAGTTGCTACTGAGAAAAACTCTACAACTCTATTTCCTATACCCATCGACTTGATTAAACCTTTTCTGGAAAATTATGGTTCCAAAGAAAGTAAAAAGAAATAAATAAAGGTCATTCCTGATAAAACAGGAATGACCTTATGTATAATAACAATTTAATCTATGCAGTAACTTTATATACTTTATCACCATGCCGAACTCTATCTTTTACTTTAATGCCCACTGCATCGCCGGTTTTGGCAGAATCTACAGCTTGGTGTTCTATTTGTATAGAATTTATTTTTTGTTCAAAATCAGTAGTATGTCCAATAAAATGAATGGTATCACCCAAACTTAATTCTCCATTATCAATAACTAGAGCAGCAACTCCTATTTTGGCAAAGTAATCAGTTACTTTTCCAACCATCACTTCGGCCATTTTTTTACCCTCCTTTATCTTTATAATTTTTTAATAAGCTCGGGCAAAATACACTAAAGTAGAAGATCCTCTCCCACAATAAATACATTTTCCCGAAGCTTCTTCTTGCTCAAAAGGAATGCATCTTATGCTTGCTTTGGTTTCTTCTTTTATCTTATCTTCACAATCTTCACTTCCACACCAATAAGTCTTGATTAATCCTCTCTGCTTTTCGATAATTTTTTTGAATTCATTATAATCGGAGGTCTCGCGAATATTTTCTTCTAAAAATTTCCTGGCTCTGGTAAAAAGATTTTCTTGAATATTATCCAGTAATTCTTTCACTGTCTCTACTAATTTTTCTTCTTTTACGGCTATCTTTTCCCCGGTATCCCTTCTCACCAGCATCACCTGTCCTTGCGCCATATCTTTAGGCCCAATCTCCAGTCTTAAAGGGACTCCTCTCATCTCCCACTCGTTGAATTTCCAACCAGGTGTATACCCATCTCGGGTATCAATCTCTACCCGAAAATCTTTCTTTAAAATAGCGCGGATACTCTCGGCTTTCTCTAAAACCTCTTTCTTGGTTTTATCGAACATAATGGGTACTATGATTACCTGAACAGGAGCAACCTTGGGAGGCAATTTTAAACCCCGTTCATCACCATGCACCATCACCAATGCTCCGACTAATCGGGTAGTCGTCCCCCAGGAAGTCTGCCAGACATATTTCTCTTTCTGGTCTTCATCTAAAAACTTAATATTAAAGGCTTTGGCAAAATTTTGTCCCAGGTTATGAGAGGTTCCCGCTTGTAAAACTTTTCCATCAGCCATAAGGGCTTCTAAGGTATAAGTGTGC
>NMQN01000316.1 GCA_003575245.1 Candidatus Atribacteria bacterium 1244-E10-H5-B2
CAGGACCGGGAGCAGAATAACTAAAATGAACGTGCAAAGGAATGTGGAACGATACGGGATAGAGGCGGGGATAGCTAAGAAGGTTACTCCACATATGCTAAGGCATAGCATAGCCACCCACTATCTAAATGCGGGAATGGACATAAGGAAGATACAGAACTTTTTAGGGCACGAAAGCCTGGCTTCAACGCAAATATATACCCACCTGGTAACTGATGATCAGAGAGAAGAAAGGAATCGATTGCACCCGCAGAATTTAATTCAAAGGAAACTGATTTAACTTCCGAACTAAAGTTCAGAGGTTGGCCTGTAAGGGTAAGTTTTTAATTAAAAAAGCCGAAAAACAAGTATAAAGAAAGGAGATAAACAATGCCAGAATACTTATGCCCTGGTTGTAAGGGCGTTTTCTGTGGCTGGGTTATGAGATACAGGTATAAAAATAAGTGTCCTGTTTGTGGCGGTGAGCTTCAAGAAACCCATTCTAATAACAAAGCTGATAATAAGAAATTTCGGAGAGACCTGATCGCCAAAGTATTAAAGACCCGGAAGGGTTTAAGAAGGGGCAATTTATAAGGGAAATAATGATAGATAGAAGATTAGAACGAGCCTTAAAATGGTGTAAAAAAAATAGGTTGAAAACAGACCGGTTAGATAAATTTAACCGGGGACAAAAAAAGAAGCTATTTAAAAGGAAGGATAACCGGGGCAGGATAATTAACCGGCAATAACAAGCTCGAATAAGAGCAAGTTTTTAGCTTTTTCGGAAAATAATAATTTTATTAAAATCCGAAAAAGTTTTGATAGGTCTGAAATTACGTTACGTAACGTAAATCTTTCTTTAGATTCTCATTACGTAATGAGAATTGTGTTTACGTAAACACAATTTGCTGTTCCGAACAGCAATTAATGATCGGAAGCTCCGACTTTGTGAGATAGATTTGAAATTAAGGAACGTTCCTTAAATCTTTCTTTAGTTTGTCATGACGCCATGACATTTCATAACGTTCAAAGGCTCTGATCATTAATGATAGTGCAAGTTTTTAATTAAAATAACGATATTTCGCTTATGATTATACCTATCGAAAAAAACAGGGGGCTTAAAAGCGAAATTTGAAGGCCTGATAATTAGCAATATCAACGAAAAAGCCTTATTTCTTATAACTTTTAGCTATTTTCAGGATTCTTGATAAATGAAAGGTGCATAAAATCATACGTGGGGATATAAATTATCGCTAATTAGGCTACCCAGGGACGTCAGGAAGGGGTATTCTGAGCAATTATCAATTAAGAAAGGGGGTCTAAATAATGGAGTGGTGGATTATCGGAATATTGTTAATCGTGATGGCAGGAATAACTTATTTTTCGATAAATAAAAAAAAATGAATAAGTAAACTAATTCGGCGGTCCGGACTTTCTGACGAGAGTTTACCGGATTGCCGTCCCCTGCCCCCAGGTAAGACGCCTGCCCTACCAGGGGGCAGGGATATTTAAAAAATGTCGAGAATTCCATAGCTGGAAAAATCGACAGAAGTTGGAATTTAAAAAAAAGAACGGCGTTCTAAAAACGAAAAAAGAGAGTGATAATTATGGCAAAGAAAAGAAGAAAACCTTACACCTATAAAAGCCCGGAATCAGAGGCCCGAGCTAAAGCTAACTTTCCACAATACAGAAAGAAAACATTAGAAGAAATCCAAAAAGAGGCAAGGGAATTTCAGAGTAAAAGAAAGAAATTGAAGGATTTAAATATAATAGAATTTGCAGAAAATCCCATTGTTTTAGGTTTATCATTCGCAAAGAGGCCAGCGCAGAAGGTCATCCTGAAAGTGCTATACGGCCTACCTCTAAATAAAAAGGAAATCGAAATATTTAATATCCTGACTAAAAATAAGGGCAAATATAAGCCGGGAATGGAAAAAACAGAGGCAGTTTTGGCGTTAGGTGCAAGAGCCGGTAAATCTTTTCTCGTTTCGATTTGTGCCCTCTACGAGGCTACGGTTGGCTGGATGAATAAGCCCTGGAAAGAGACCCTATCCGTAGGAGAATATGTCTATGTCTGCATAGTGGCGACCCGGGAACTGCAGGCCAGAAAAATCATTCAGGAAAATTGCTTGCGTATGTTAGAGCGTTCACCGATGTTAAAAGGCCTAATTAAAAAATCTACCGACCTGGAAATAACACTTAGAAATTATGTAAAAATTATAAGCGGGCCCTGCAATAGCACCGCTCTGAGGGGCTTGCCGATAATATTTTTAGCACTGGACGAAATTGCCTTTTTCAGGATAGAAGGACCGAAAGCAGACGAGGTAATATTTAACAGTTTACGCCCACGTATGGCTCAATTTATAGGGAATAAATTATTTATGATCTCTACAGCCGGAAGCAAGCAGGGTTTATTTTTCGATTTCTTCAATGAAGGTTTTAATATACAAGACCGATTAACTTGCCAGGCACCGACAGATTTTATCAATCCCCTGATCCCTAAGGCATTCCTGGAAAAAGAAAAGGCCAGGGATCTCGATAATTATTTGCGCGAATACGAAGCAATATTTGCCGAACGAATGGAAGCATTTTTCTCTTTCGATATGCTGAACGAATGTTTTATCGTGCTGGGGGATCAAAAATATATTTCTACTTTTACCTATAATTTAGGTATAGACGCCTCAGGACTGGCCGGTCGGGATTTATTCGGGCTGGCGGTATCTCATAGGCAGGGATCCAAAGTGATTATCGATTATGCCAAGTCTTTTAACACCAAAAATCTGGATGTTATTGTGGATGAAATTAAGACCTTAAAGAAAAATTATAAACTCGGAATTGCCGTTATTGACCGATTCTCTAAGGGATTTGTAAGGGCTATATTACAAAAATTAGGGCTGGTGGTAGTAATAAGGCCTTCATTGGCCGATATATATGTCAACGCCAAAAGCCTGGCTATATCTGGGAATCTATCTCTACCGGTTAATAATGAGCTTAAAAAGGGTCTGCTAAATACCCAGGCATTTTATAGTAAATCGAATTCCCTGACTATCGGCCATCCCCGGGATTCAACCGGACATTCTGATCTGGCTGACGCTTGTATCACTTCGATATTCCAGAGCTCCCGGATGATCGGGGAAGAGAAATTAGGGGGTATATTGCATTATTCGTCGCCAGGTGAATTTTGGGTTGAACGGAATCCTAAGAGCAAGCCGGAGCCCTTTAATTGGCCTCATAAGGTTACTCCGGAAGAAGAAGCGAAAGAAAAAGAGGAAGAAACTTTTAATTGGTATTGACAAAAAAAAGTAAGTATGTTAAAATAATTAAAATATTTAATTTGGTATGAAAGGAAGGTTAACGATATGAATAATAACGATTTTCTCTCTGTTTTTGATGTCGGGAAGATCCTTGACGTGTCAAAGGAAGTGGTTAATTACTGGCTAAGAAAGGGCAAAATAAAATACTCTCTGGCCGGTAGTTTGCAGAAGATAAGAAAAGATGATCTTCTGTATTATCTAAAGAGGATCGGGAATAGCCCGGGGGCAATGCTCGATTTTGAAAAAGGTATCGAAAACTATTTAGCACAAAAAAGAATATGGGGAAAACAATTTAAGGCAAAATTGAGAGATCTGGAAAAGGCTAAAAGATGAATATTAAAAAAATAATATTTAGCAGGGCTGACAATCTAAAAGTCGAAATGTTTTGCCTTTGGAACGGAATGAAGAACTCAAAACTGGTGCCTTTAATGTTTGCCGAGCAATTTCAGAAAGAAATGTTAGAACTCCAGGGCTTAATAACTGAAGGGGAATATCAGGAATTTTTATCAAGGTGCTTCGATGTAAAGCTGAAAAATGCGGTTGAAGAGGCCGAAAATATCCTAAGAGATTCTAAAAAGAAAAGAGGTCAAAACGATGGGTGAGGAAGATAAGGAAATTTCTTTGAATGATGAGGAATTTGCCGAAGCAATAGAAAAGGCCGGATTATCTAAAAGTCTAAATAATTATACCGCTAAAATTGCGGATAAGCGAACTTCCGAAGGGATCGAGACTTACAAAAAGAATCAGGGGGAAAAGGAACTTAGCGATAAGGAACGGTTGCAGGAAGTCGAAAAAGAACTCTCGGAAATGAAGAGTAATAACGCTAAGAGCAGTTTAAATAATTCAATCAAAAAGGCTCTGAAAGAAGCCGATTTGGGAGAGGGATTTGCTCAGTATATCAAGGTCGATAAAGAAGAGGATATTGAAAATGCTGTAAAAGATTTACGAGACAATATTTTAGAGCAGAAACAAGAATCCATAGACAAAAAATTAAAAGAAGGGGATATTCCCCTTAAAGGCGAACAGACTTTCACCGGATCAGGAATGGAGACGGAAGCAAAGGACTACGCAAAGAAAATTTCTATCAAAGAAGAATAGAGGTGAAAGAAAATGGAATTTAGTATACTTTCAAGCATTTTAAAACCTAAAGTCCTGAGCTCATTCGTTGATACCTGGGAGCCAGGCAAATCTCCGATCGAGAAATATTTGCCTTATAAGACTATTCCGGCGCTAACTTACGAGGTCGTTCTGGGTGCTTTTAGCAGGCCGATGGCCGATGTAACCGCTTATGATACAAGCTACCCGCGCAAAGGAAGGCCGGCATTACAAAAAATTTCCGGACAGATCCCTGCTATTCGTGTTGAAAAACAAATGTCTGAGGTCGATTTGAATAGTTTTATACAATTTTCGGCTCAAAAGGATCCGGACACCGAGGCGGTAATTTCTCTCGTATTTGGAGATATAATTTACTGCTATGAGGCGTGCAAAAATCGTTTAAGCTGGCTCGGTTTTCAGGCTCTAAGTAAGGGCGTAATTTCCCTGACTGCCCTAAATAATGTTGGAATCGTAACCGAGACCGATATCGATTTTCAGGTAACGAACAAATCCGGGGCCTCTGTTGCCTGGGACGCTACGGTAGATACAACGAAACCGATAACGGATATAATCGCTCTTTGCGATCTGGCCCGGCTGTCAGGCGTGATCTTCAAAAAAATACTGATGAGCAGGACAAGTTTTTCCTATATGAGGAAATCTGCAGAAACGATTAATTTCTGTTTCGGGGCGAGTGGATCGGCTGTTACTAAATATCCTAACCTGTCAGTTATAAACGAAAATTTGATCGCTGACGGCCTGCCGGCAATTGATTTAATTGACGTCTATCTGCAATTCGAGAATTCCGAGCATACGATCACAAACTTGCAGGCGTGGAATGAGGGAACGGTTACTTTTTTACCTCAGGACGAAGTCGGCTGGGTTTTGAACGCAAAAACTGCCGAAGAAGCCTTCCCGCCTAAGCAGGTATTGCAGGAGAAAAAAGATATCGTCTTGATCTCGAAATGGTCGGACGTTGCGCCCATAAGGGAGTATTGTGCCGGTGCGGTGAACGCGTTCCCTGCTCTGAAGCTATCCCATCAAATTTTTATGATCAATAGTCTGGCCACAAGTTGGGCAGGGTAAAAAGTGTCTGAATCAGACACTTTTAGCTAAAAGATAATTATAAGAATATCCCTGCAGGACGTCGATAATGCAGGGAGAAAATCCCGGAAGGTGAGATCTTCCGGGTGATCTATGAGGGTGAGATTCCCTTGTTTATTTCATTGAACATTGAGCGGGGAAGGGCTTAAATGAACTTCCCCGCGCAAATTTATTTAATTTTTATTTGTAGATTTGTAAACTCAAAATTTCTTCGTCTCCGCTCAAAGGGGAAGGTTGGAATCCCTTCCCCTTGCAATTATTGAAATTTATCTATAAAATGAGAAAAGGACCGACCGCAAAGTTGATCCTTTTCTTGAAAAAATATTGAGCTCCGATCCCTGCTTTCGCAGAAATAGAAGGGGGCATTTTTGACCCTCTTTGATGTTAGTATAAAGTATCGAGAGGGAGATGTCAATTTTGAATCCGGCAGGTGATACTATGAACATATTAAAGGGAAAATTAGGCAAGCGAAAAATGGCCAAGTTTGCCGGTGTGAAATGCCAGGACGTTGACAAGTCTTTGGCAAATCTGGCCAGTATGGGATATTTGAAATACAAAAAAATTAAGGGTGGAATATATAAATTTACTTTATATCCCGAGCCGGTGAAGGAGATAGAATTGAATAATGAAACAGGATAGGAAGAAAATCAAAAAGGAAAAAAAGAGGATTCAATCTATCCGGGAAATGAAAGAACAGAGGAACAATAGAAAACGCAATATCGATTCTATATTCCCGAAAAAAAGGGATATTAGATTCAAAGATCAGTAGGCAGAACCCACCCCTGGGTTCTGCCTACTTTTTATCAAGTGGGATCGTGTCTTTAAAAAATTAAATTTAAAAGGAGTTTAAAAATGGATATCAAGGTTTTAGATATCGAAATGGTAGATAACGAAAAGATTAAGGGTATAGCGACTATCGAGATTAGAAATTTTGCCAAAGTTTCTGGGATAAAGATTTTACAGGGGAATCACGGCTTTTATTGCTGTTGCCCTAATCAGAGCCATACCCAGAACGGACTTAGGAAATGGTCTAATATACTGACCTTTGAACGGAATTTGTGGAATGAAATTCAGGAAAAAATCATAAAAGAATATGAGGAAAAGGAGAGGAGAAAATGACCGGAGAGATACATAATTTCTATTTATGGGATAGAGAAAACAAAAGAAAGATTGAAGTCGAAGCTAAAAAGGTGGGTTTAGAATGGGTTGCTTTATGCCCCTTCCACCACGACCAGAAGACCCCGAATCTGCATATTAACGATATTAAAAAAGTTTATTATTGTTTTGCCTGCGGAGCAAAAGGGCATTTATTCGAGCCGGGATTTGAGAATCCAAAGAGGCCTATCGAGGAGATTTATAATTATGAGGATGAGGAAGGAAAATTACTCTTTCAGGTAGTAAGGTTTAAGGTCTCGGAGAGCGATAAGGCTTTTAAATTTAAGCAGAGAAAGCCAGACGGCAAAGGCGGTTTTATCTGGAATTTAAAAGGCGTAAAAAGGGTGATCTATAATCTGCCCGAGATCATAAATAAATTTGGCAAGCCGGTCTTTATTCCCGAAGGCGAAAGGGACTGCAATAACCTGACAGGGATAGGAATTTTAGCGACCACGAATTCAGGCGGGGCCGGCAAGTGGAAGGCAGAATATAACGAATATTTTAAGGATCGGGACGTGATTCTACTGCCCGATAATGACGAGGTCGGATTTAAGCATATGCAGGAAGTGGGGAAGAGCTTGAAAGGGATAGCTAAATCTATAAAATGGCTGATCTTACCGGGACTTAAAAAAGGAGAGGATATTTCGGATTGGCTGGATCGAGGCGGGGAGCTGGAAAAACTTTTTAACCTGGTAAAGGCCTGCCCGGAGTTTATCCCAGCAAAAGAAGAGAAAAAAGAACTAACGACTATTTATGCAGAAGATTTTAGGCCTACCGATTTATGGAACTCGGAAAACTTTTTTAAGAAATATCTGGGGCAATCATTATACTGCAAAAAATGGAATAGCTGGCTGATCTATCGGGAAGGGAAGTGGCAAGAGGACGACAGGAACGAGACTCAGGAGCTGGCGAAAAAGGTAATTATGGGTTATTACCGGGAAGCCTCTGAAATATTAGACGATAAAGAACGAAAAAAATTAGTAAATCAAGCCCTAAAATCCGAGAGCCAGAGAGCGATTAGGGCAATGACTGAATTGGCTACCTCTAATATGCCAATAGTGCCGGAAGAATTTGACCAGGATCCTTATATTTTTAATCTGAAAAATGGGACCTTGAATTTAGAAACTTTTGAATTTAGAGAGCATAAAGCAGAGGATTTATTAACTAAAGAATCAAAAGTTAATTATGAGCCGGAATCTATATGCCCTAAATGGCTGGATTTTTTAAAAAAGATATTTGAAGGCAATAAGGATTTAATAGATTATTTACAAGCTACTTTGGGATATAGCCTAACCGGGAATATCGGGGAGCAATGCCTATTTATTCTCTACGGAATAGGTTTTAATGGAAAATCCACTTTTATAAATACCATCCAAGAAATCTTAGGAGATTATGCTATCTCCACTCCATTTGATACATTTTTGAGCAAGATTGGAAGTCATATCCCGAACGATCTTGCCAGGATGAGGGGAGCCAGGTTAGTAACCGCTGTTGAGGCTGGAGAGGGAAGGAAATTTAACGAAGCGATATTAAAAAGTGTAACGGGACGGGACAAGATAACTGCCCGATTTTTGAGGCAAGAGTTTTTTGAATTTTCTGCTACTTTTAAGTTATGGCTGGCTACGAATCATAAACCGACTGTTAGAGAATTTTCTCCGGCCTATTGGGGAAGAATAAGGCTGATACCATTTAAACTAATTATACCGGAAGAGGAAAGAATACCACAATATGAAGAAATTTTACTAAAAGAAAAGGAAGGAATTTTTAACTGGATGTTGGAAGGATGTAAAAGGTGGAAAGAGGAAGGGCTTAAGGTCCCGGAAGAAATAAAAGAAGCTACCGAGCAATATAAGGATCAAATGGATATAATGGCTGAATTTATAGAGGATTGCTGTATCGAGAATCGTCTGGCGCAGGCCACTACGAAAAAGCTATATATTGCTTATAAAGATTGGTGCGAGGAGAGTAAAGAAAAGGAAATAAATAAAAGGGCATTTGGCCGGCGATTAGAAGAGCGGGGCTATAAAGCAATAAGAATTGGATCACCTAAACAGGAAAGAGGCTGGGGCGGTATTGATTTAAAAGGTGAAGAGCAAAGATTGCCATATAGAGAAGATTGAAAAATAAAAATTAGCAATTTTTTAGACGTATTAGACATTATATTACTACTTCTACTATCGCTCTCGTGAGAAAAAATATTATAAAGTTATACAAAATTAGCGAAATAATGTCTATAACGTCTAATTTTGGAATTTTTAATTTAAAAAAAGGAGATAAAAAAATGAGAAATCTTGAAGAAAAAGAACTTAAAGGACTTAAAGAATTGGAGAAATTAACTATCGATGAGCTTAAAGAGAAGAGAACTGAATCAATAAAGGAGAATATATCGCGTAATGAAATGTTCAGAGTAACCCGGGGAAGATTGGAGATAGCGATCAGGACCAGGGAGTTAATCGGGATTTATGAAAAATACGGTTTTGAAGGTCTGTATATAGAAGGTAAAGAATCTTGGAACCCGAATAGGATAAGAGAATCAGTAGAAGACGATATACCATTTTAAAAAAAAGGAAGTGATCTAATGCTACCGGATAGATTTAATTTCTTAGGTAGATTCGATAATTTTTATAAAGTGGTAGTAAATTCTGTGAAAGAGTCTAAAGTCAGTGAGAGGGATTTTTACGCTTTGATTATAGCTAAGGCTAAAACAATGGAGAAGGAAAGACGGGAAGAAGTAATAATAAAAGTTGAATACACTGAATAATAACAAAATAAAAGCGTAAAAAGGTTAAAAATCTATATCAAAAAATATTTTTTAAATCCCCGAAAATTTCGGTGAAGACAATTCGGTAAGTAATAAATCGTTAAATTTGCTATGATTAAAAGAATAATAACAAAACACTAATATTTTATTAAAAAGATTATAGCCTGAAACTCTTATAAACAAAGGATTTTTAAATTATATGCTTTATTGGATTGTTATATTTTAACTATTATATAACGAAGCACTTGACTTTATTTAATCTATCCTATATAATGTAAGCATAAAATATAAAAAGAGGTGTTTGAAATGAAGGCAATAAAGAGAATCCCTAAGTATCTTAGTATAGAAGAGATTAAACTTTTACTTGACCAGCCATACCTGGAAGGAATAGAAGCTAAAAAGGAACTGAAAGAACGAAAAAGCAATAAATCCCACTGGCTGAAATATGCCCGGAATAAATTATTTAGTGCTAAAAGGGATTATGCCATCCTGAATCTGTTTTATTCTTCGGGGATCAGACTGAAGGAATTAGTTAATTTAAACTTAAACGATATCGATTTTAAGAGGGGACTCGTGAAAGTATTAGGCAAGGGCAGTAAGGAACGAGAGGCCTCGCTGACTGACGAAGCAATAAGGATGTTGCGAGGCTATTTGAAGGCCCGGGAACTCTGGAAAGGTAACAGAAGCAAAGCGGTATTCCTAAGCAGGACCGGGAGCAGAATAACTAAAATGAACGTGCAAAGGAATGTGGAACGATACGGGATAGAGGCGGGGATAACTAAGAAGGTTACTCCACATATGCTAAGGCATAGCATAGCCACCCACTATCTAAATGCGGGAATGGACATAAGGAAGATACAGAACTTTTT
>NMQN01000069.1 GCA_003575245.1 Candidatus Atribacteria bacterium 1244-E10-H5-B2
CAGGTGGAGAGATATTGGAAAAACAGCCAAATATGAGGGTTTCAGGAACCGAATTTTATAATACAATAAAAGACATAACTCCCCTAGGTACTATTTATGGATTAGCCGAGAGAAAAGTATTTGATATTTACGACATTGGCAGCATAATAACCTTTCGTTTTAATAAGATTTTACGCTATATACACAATGGAGTACTCCTCACCTATCTGGCCTGGTGTTTTTTAGGTATGATAATACTATTTTATATTTTGTTAAGGTAATGAGATGATAGAATTATATGTTTTATTAATATTTATGATTATTGGAGCGATAATCGCAATTGAGATGAAGGACCTACTTTCTTCTGTAATAGCTGTTGGAGCTGTCGGTCTGGGGCTTTCGATAGCTCTTTTAATACTTAAAGCACCTGATGTAGCAATTACACAGCTTGTTGTTGAGATATTGTGTCTTATCATCTTGATAAGAGCGACCTTAAAGAAAGATCTTCCATTTTCGACAACAGGCAGGTGGCTTTTTAATACACTTATTGCTGTAGGCTTTATTGTGGTATTCTTATTTGTGGCTATAAAAGCTTTTAAGGATTTACCCGAATTCGGTTATCCTATTATGAGAGTTGCCAACACATATCTGAAAGAAGGATTAGTTAAGACAGGTGCTTCTAACCTTGTTGCTTCAGTAATACTCGATTTTAGGGCTTATGATACCCTGGGAGAAGCCACGGTCTTATTTACTGCCGTAATAGGTGTTCTGGCTGTTATACGACGCATAGGTAGAAAGAAAAAGGGTGAAGTTGTGGAGGAAGACGATGAGTAAAGAACATGATAAAGGTATGTCGCTAATTGTAAAAGTAATTACCCGTCTTACTGTGGGGCTTATATTACTTTATGGAATTTATATAGTTTTACATGGTCATGTATCACCCGGTGGGGGATTTGCTGGCGGAGTTATTATAGCACTTTCTTTTGTACATCTTTTTCTTGCTTATGGTAAAGATGTAGCTTTAAAGAAATTACCTAAAACAGCAATGTCTTTTTTTGAAAGTATGGGTGCAATTCTATTCTTAAGTATAGCATTATTAGGATTTACAGGTGGTTACTTCTTTTTGAATTTTATATCAAAAGGGGAGCCTTTCAGGTTATTCAGTGCAGGTATTATACCTCTTTGTAATATAGCCATAAGTCTTAAAGTTGGTGCCGGGCTCTTTGCTATATTTGTTGTATTGGTATTATTAAAATTTGAATGGGAGAAAAAAGAATGATAATATATCTGCTTTGTCTTATACTTTTTTGTTGCGGAATTTATTGCATTTTAAGAAAAAGAAACATTATCAAGATTATTTTGGGAATTATTATAGCAGAATATGCTGTGAATCTTTTCTTTATATTGGTAGCTTATCGTATGGAAGGCAGGTCTCCAATTCTTTCATCTGAGGTTGAAATTGTTAACATGGTTGATCCTCTTCCTCAGGTGCTTGTCCTTACTGCAATCGTAATCGGGTTGGCAACCACAGCATTGATGGTGGCTTTGGCGATGAGAATTTATGAAAAATACAAGACGTTTGATATTACAAAAATAAAGGAGCTACGAGGATGACAGCTACATCTAATATACTACCACTTTTTGTTGGCATATCTCTGGCAGGAGCATTTTTAACTTCAATAGTTGGTAATAAGTTAAAATGGCTGCCAGATTTAATGGGAAGCCTAACAACACTTATTTTGTTGGGCCTTTCTCTTATTACTGTGCGAATAGTAGCTACACAGGGCATCCTTGTATACAGCGTTGGTAGCTGGAAGTTACCTATTGGAATAGCTCTTGTATTAGACGGCTTGACGGTCTTTATGCTGGTTACTGTAAATCTAATGGCGTTTTTAATTGCCATCTATTCAATAAACTATATGGAGAGATTTACCTCTAAATGGAAATTTTATACATTATTCCTACTCATGGTGGCTGGGATGAATGGTGTGGTGATAACTGGCGATATGTTTAACCTATTTGTATTTTTAGAAATTGCCTCCGTGGCAAGTTATGCCTTGGTTGCTTTTGGTACAGAACGTCATGAACTTGAAGCAGCATTTAAATATACTGTAATGAGTACCGTAGGTTCACTTTTTGTCCTTCTTGGAATCGTGTTTTTATACAGCTATACCTCTACATTGAATATGGCGGATATGGCAAATGTCTTGGCACAAAAAGGCATGAGTAATATAGTTATTATGGTGAGCGTCTTATTTATTATGGGGTTTGGGCTTAAGGCAGCGCTTGTTCCTTTTCATGCCTGGTTACCAGATGCTCATCCATCTGCACCAGCACCTATATCAGCAATGCTTTCAGGGGTATTAATAAAATCTCTGGGTGTATATACGTTATGCAGGGTTTTCTACAACATAATTGGAATAAACTCGTCCCTTTCTTTAATACTGATGGTGTTAGGAACCCTATCCATGGTTATCGGTGTATTTTTAGCTATTGGACAGTGGGATTTTAAGCGACTTCTGGCATACCACTCCATAAGCCAGATAGGGTATGTTATCCTGGGAATTGGTCTGGGCACCCCGCTTGGTATGATAGGAGGCTTGTTCCATCTTTTTAACCATTCTGTATTTAAGTCATTGCTATTTTTAAATTCAGGAGCAGTGGAATATGCAACCGGTACACGCGATTTACAAAAAATGGGAGGGCTAATGACAAAAATGCCTATCACAGGCACTACAAGTCTTGTTGCCTCTATGTCAATTGCAGGTATTCCTCCTTTTAACGGTTTCTGGAGTAAATTGATTATTATAATTGCATGTGTGCAGGCTAATCGCTTAGGATATGCTTTCTGGGCTGTACTGGCAAGTATATTAACCTTAGCATCTTTTATGAAGGTTATGAAGTATGCCTTCTTTGGTAAGCTGAAAGAGAAATGGAACAAGGTAGAGGAAGTTCCTGTTTTCATGAAACTGGCGATGGTAATTCTAGCACTTATTTGTGTAGTTGGAGGAGTTTTGCTTATTTATAACATAAACGAGATTTTTCTTAAGCCTGCTTCTGACGTACTTTTAGAAGGTACAAAATATGCTGATATAGTCTTTAAGGGGATACAATAGATGAAGAGTAGAATAAGTATGTTTTTCGTAGCATTTATAGTATGGTGTCTTTTAAATTGGGTGCCGGATTGGCAGCATCTTATTATTGGAGGATTTGTTTCTGTATTTGTTGCCTTTATAGTAGGAGATTTATTTATAACCCGGCCACATGTGTTGATGCATCCATCGCGGTACTGGTATTTCTTTGTTTATTATTTACCTATGTTCTTATGGGAATGCTTTAAGGCTAATCTGGATGTTGCATACCGTGTTTTGCATCCTCGGTTGCCTATACATCCAGGGATAGTTAAAGTAAGGACTAAATTAACCACAGATACGGCCTTGACATTTTTAGCCAACTCCATAACCTTAACACCAGGCACTATGAGTGTTGATATAGATAAAGATAATGGTATTCTGTATATACACTGGATTGACGTAAAGACAAAAGATGTTGAATTAGCTACAAGAATTATCGTAGACCGTTTCGAGAAAGTGTTAAAAAAGATTTTTGATTAGAGGATAGAATATGAAGATATTTAGATGGTTTATAGGTATGATTTTTTTAGTTGGGATAGTTATTTTAATTATGATACGCCCGTTTCCATTTCTTTTCTATCCCGACCTTCCCTATATTAATTTTTTAGGCAGAGTTCTCTACATAATTATTCTAGCATGTATTTTATGTCTTTACCGAGTATGGAGAGGTCCAACGGGTGCTGACAGGATAGTCGCTATCGATATTCTGGGTATTATGATTGTTGGGCTATGTGCGGTTTTGACTATTTCAACAGGGAGATCCTGGTATATAGATATAGGTATAGCATGGGCACTTCAGAGTTTTATATGTGCACTTGCGCTTTCTAAATATTTAGAGGGAAAAGGGTTTGATGATTAATATTATAGGTTTGATATTTATTAGTATAGGTCTAGCTTTTGATGTCTTTGGGTGTCTGGGGCTTGTACGTCTTCCGGATGTATATTGTCGTCTGCAGGCAGCTACAAAGTGTGTTACTCTGGGTACCTGCAGTATTCTATTTGGTACATTTCTTATAGTAGGGTTTACTGCCGCTGGAATAAAATCA
>NMQN01000074.1 GCA_003575245.1 Candidatus Atribacteria bacterium 1244-E10-H5-B2
AAACGCAACCATAGTAAGCATTTTTATAGAAATTTATAATGAAGGGAAAGATTATGCCCTTACCCAAGACGTTGCAAAAAGGTATAACCAGGATATTGAAAATCCTAATTTCCAGATTGGCGATAAGTCGATGGGTCATAAGGTAAAGCCCTTTAACTTCAAAAAGAAACAAATATACATTGGGTCACGCAGTAAGGCTGGTTGGATCATTGACAGGAAAACTTTAACAGAATTGGCAGAGAGGTTCAGCGTAGATACTGAAATTATTCCGGTAGGGGAACATGTTGAGAAGGTCAAAGAGGAGGTCCAATTAAGTATCCCTGATTGACCGAAAATTTGTTCACCGTGGGTTTCGTGGGTTTCGTGGGTTTTAAACAGAAAGGGGGCAGTGGGTTTCTTAGGTTGTCCATCCCTAAACCTAAAAAACAATTTTTTTATATATATATAAAGAGTCTTATGAGATAAGGGTTTCTTAAAAAAACAAAAAAACATAGATATATGCCATACCCCCTTCGGGAAAAAACCCACGAAACCCACGAAACCCTATGTAGGATCCAAGTAGGTATCAATTTACTGATCAGGAGAAAATGTTTAGCCTGCGAAACGTATCAATATAAACTATAAGGCTTTTAGGCTTTATAAAGTGTGAAAAAAAGAGTAAACATTAACTTCCGTGCAAGACCTTGCACAGAACATAATAACTAATTAGTACCCCTTTCTTCTGTTAACTCTTGAATCTTAGCTCTTAACATCTTAGCACGCAGTTTTTATATCTAGGAGAAAAGATACTGCAGGGGCTTGCACTGTCTTTAGATCTTTAGTTGGTGAGTTATTTAAAGAAGAAGAAGAAGGAAGATAGAAAAATAAAGGGAGGATTTTTTGAAGTGGAGATAGAAAATTTTTGTGAGATAAAGGCCATCGATGAGGCCAGGGCTAAAAAGATAATTAAATGGTATGAAAGCTCAGGATATCAGATAGCATATGCGGGAGGCTTTACTCAGTGTCTTACCTCTTCAGAACTAATACAATTACTTATGATATTAGGTAATTCAAAAAATATAGAAAGAGATATCATTAAACACGCTAATAAATTATCAAGACCATATATCGATTGGATAGAAGGAAGGAAAGAACTAAGAGAAGAAGGAAAGAGAAAGAAGAAAGAGAAGAAAAATCATTAGAGCTCTTTCTGATATCCCAACATCTACTGCAAGCCCTTGCAGTTGTTTTGTTAATTGTAAATTTACAGGGCACCCAGGTTGTATCGCATAAAGAAAACGATAGCAGATTAGGCCAATAGTAATAAATTGTTACAGGGAATCAGGATCATTCAAGATTATTGGGGGTCTATACAGGGGTTAGAGAGCTAAAAGCCTTTATTATAGCCAGAAACTTGCTATCGTAGCTTATAAGATTAAGACTAATACCGGATATCGCCTCAAAACAAGAGAAAAAGGTCTTTATTTGGGTATGTTAGGATATATAACTTACAATATAAAGTCTTAAAACCCTTATATAGAGGTAGAAATTGATTGCTTTTAATTTATGAATGAGAGGACGACCTGAAGGCTTTCCATACACTCCTTACGCACGCGCGATATAGGAGTAAATTGAACAGACTATTAAATTACCTAAAAGGATAAGAGGGAATTGAGGAATAGAAACTCATAAAATTAAGAGAGGAGCTTTAATAAAAGTTTTAGAGGAAGGTGAGAGATAACGGAGCCAAAAAGGGAATCAGGGGATCAGAGATAAGGATTTCACTTGATAACCGATAATTTTTAGGTTAAGATAGGTTTTAAGGGAGAGGGAAAAACATAATGCAGGGAGTTGATAGGGGGAAATACCCCCTATTTTTTTTAGGTAATTAAATCTTGAGAGTTTACAAAAGTTTACTTTTAGAGGTGATGCAAAATGTCTGATAATAACGATGAATCAGTTAAACGAACAATAAAAGAACGAAGATTTATTGATTCCTATATAGAGCAGAATGGGAATGCTACAAAAGCCTATTTAGCTATAAGTCCTGATGTTACAAGGGATTCAGCAAAAGAATTAGGTAAGCGTATGTTACGAAAAGTAAACCTTTCAGTAACCGAGTTATTAGATAAAATGGGTATGACCGATATCGACCTTAACCAGAAATTAAAAGAGGGGTTAGACGCTAAAAAGGTAATATCAGTTATACCTATCCCACCAAAAAAAGGAAAGTCAGGAACAGGTGATTTACCAGAAGCAGATTCTAAAACTATTGATTTTGTTGATGTGCCAGATTTTAATGTAAGGGTCAAATATTTAGATATGGCCTGGAAGCTTAAGGCAGAGTATCCTGCAGATAGAAGTAAGCTCGAACTTACCGGGAAAGATGGGCAACCGATTGGGGAAAAGGTAATAATTCTACACAAAGAAGTTATTAAAATGTGTCCTCTAAGGTTAACCTGTCCTATTCAAAAAGAGGTTAGAGAAGCTGAGAGACTGGAATGTATAAAAAATGCTAAAGATAAAGACAAAAAGGAATAGTTAAATTTAAAGAAGGTGATCAGTAATGACCGATAAATCGGTAGAAATCGGTAAAAATAAAAATTATGATGAGAGGGGTAGATTTGTTAAAGGCAATGAAATAGGTCGTATGAAGAAGAGGGGCTATACCCTTCTTGACCTAACTAAAGTTGCTATACAATATGATAAAACCCACGATGTCAGCATTTTAAAGCATTATGTTGAGCAGTTATTAAAGGATAACAGACTGCTCGAGAACTATATTAATAAATATGTTCCTACTAAAAATGTTAGTGAAATTACTAATAAGGGTGAACCTATTAAATTCATTATAGTTACGAGTTATGAAAATTGCCCTCTAAAAGATACAGGGGAATGTCCTATTAAAGATAAGCTTAAACAGGCAGAAGACGAAAAAGGGTATAACAATGATCGGATGTCATACCAAAAGGAGAAGGGCAATGAAGGAGAATAAAGTAAGAAAAGACAACGGAGCAGAGAAAAATAACAGATCGATAGTAAGTAACAAAAAAATAAGTGCTGGTCGTAAGCGGAGTGATCTGCATAAAATAACAGAAAATAGCAGAAATAAATATCCAATAATAATGGAGACTTAATAGAGAAAATTACAACGATAAAGCGATAGAAAGCGTTAGAAGTTTGGGCTTTATCTCAAAATATCTCAAAAAAATAGAATGTTGAATTGCCACTAATTAAAAGAATAGTAACAAAACACCTCATATTATTAGAAATATAATAACCTAAAAACCTATATAAAATAACGCTTATAGATTTTATGTTTAATTAATTTGTTATATTCCTGCAATTAAATAACGAAACACTTGACGAAAAATAACCTATCCTATATACTATAAGCATAAAGTTTAAAAAGAGGTGTTTAATATGAAAGCGATTAAGAGGATTCCTAAGTATCTAAGCATTGAAGAAGTAGAGTTGTTACTTAATCAACCGTACCTCGAAGGCTTGAAGTATAAAGATGAGTTAAAGGATAAGAAACATAACAAGGCTCAATGGTTAAAGCGTACCCGGAATAAGTTATTTACTGCTAAGAGAGATTATGCAATCCTTCACTTGTTTTATAGCTCTGGGATCAGACTAAAAGAATTAGTTAACCTGGACTTAAACGATATTGATTTTAAGAGGGGAATTGTAAAGGTCTTAGGTAAAGGCAACCGGGAACGTGAAGCAAGTCTAACTAATGAAGCGATTAAGGTATTGCAGGGCTATCTAAAAGCTCGTAGCCTCTGGAAAGGTAACAAAGGCAGGGCGGTATTTTTAAGCAGGGCAGGCTCAAGAATAACTAAAATGAACGTACAGAGGAATATAGAACGTTACGGAGAAGAAGCCGGAATCGGTAAGAAGGTTACTCCACATATGTTAAGACACTCGATAGCGACTCATTATCTAAATGGTGGAATGGACATAAGAAAGATACAATCCTTTTTAGGCCATGCAAGTTTAGCCTCGACTCAGATATATACTCATTTACAGACCGATGATCAACGAGAAGAACGCAACCGCTTACACCCGCAGAATTTAATTAAAAGGAAACTAATCTAATGGCTTATAACAGGAAATATAAAAATTGATGCCTATGACTTTACAGAAAGATTAAAAGAATATCCTAAATTTGATTAT
>NMQN01000027.1 GCA_003575245.1 Candidatus Atribacteria bacterium 1244-E10-H5-B2
ATAAAAAACATAGCTAATATTAAAACTAAACCTACTAAAAAATATTTCCTTTTCATAATTTAAAATCCCCCTTTATATTTTATTAATAACTTGCTCAGAATAGCCCTTCCTAAAGCTCCTGAGTAGCCTACAATGCGTTTCTTTAACCCACTCGATACCTTTTTACCACCCCCTTTTTGGCTCTAAACCCTGAAAGCTATGAGATATAAGGCTTTTAATCAACTTAGCTAAAATAAAACCTCGAATTTTGCGTTTTAAGGCACTTGTTTTTTTCGATAGGTGTAATCATAAGCGTAAAAATCGCTATCTCTATTATAAATTACCACTTCTTAGATTCTCCTGGGTCTTTAATATCTTAGCGATCGGATCTCTCCGAAATTTCTTATTATCAGCTTTGTTATCAGAATAGACTTCTTTAAGCTCACCACCGCAAGAAGGACACTTACCCCTTACAGCCCAGCCATAAAAGACTGCTTTACATCTTTTACAGCGGTATTTCGGCATTCCCTTGACCTTCCTTTATCCTCTTTTTTAGCTCCCTCTTTCTGGCCTCATAGAATTGACGGAGTTCTTTATTTAGTGTCCCCGGACCGATACCCAGAATTTCAGTAATCTTTTTAATCTGGCTTTCGGAAGGGATAACCCCCCCTATCTCAAATTGAGAAACAGTGGGCTGAGATACTCCTACCAGAAGGGCCAGATCTGACTGGGACAATCTCTTTTCCTCTCTCTTCTTCCTGATCGGATTAACTGAGTTAGTTATCATTTTTTTCCTTTACCTCCTAAATAAAAAAGGCCTAGCCTCTAACAGAAGCCAAGCCTCTTACTGTTTAATAAGATATATGCTATAATAAACTACGAGCCGGAGAGACAGCAAAGACTTTCGACTCTGTTCAAGCCCGCTATCATCTTTTAGACTGAGATAAGCGGGCTTGTCCTTTTAATAATACTATATATAAAATTTAGAAGTTTGTCAAGTTTATCGTTCTAAAATATTCCTCTGGTTATTTTTATATAAAGTAGCAATCGATTTCATCTACTTTTATAAAACATTACTATCCGCCTGATATTTTCTGCATTCATTGTAAAGGCAATTATAAATAGGATCAAAACAGGCTGATTTATTAAGGTCCCCAGAAATATTATAAACATCCGGATATCACGACCTATTCTAAAATAGTGCTTTCCTGGGCTAAGCTTTTTCTTCATCAGGCCATCATATTTATCAGCAGTATAACTGTTCATAAAGGAACCGATAAGGGCCAAAAACCCAATAAGTAGATATAGGAAATTTTCTTTGGGAAAATATGCATAATAAGTTAGACCAAACAAAAGAAAGGCATCGGCATAACGGTCCAAGACAGCATCATACCAACCTCCAAACTCTGATGTTTGAAACCTTAATCGGGCAATCTCCCCATCACACCCATCAACAATGGAGGATATTTGGGCTAATATCCCGCCGGTTAGTAAGTTAACATATCCCCCTAAAAAGAAAAAAAGGGCGCCTAACATCGAAAGGACGAAAGCAAAAAAGGAAATCCGGTTGGGAGTAATACATTTCTTTAGGAGATATTTAGAAATTCGAATAGATATAGGACGGTTTAAGTGCCTGGATACCGGGCCATCGGAGGTTTTTTTTAGATTAGCCAAAAGAATATTTTCTGCCTTCTTAAAGGCTATTTCATCATCTACATCAATCCAATATCTCCCCTTAATGCCAAAGACTCTTGCCTTCTTCTTTTTGGCCAATATCTTTATTCCTGCCGAAAGAGAGGTCTCACCACGGGCTGAACCCTCTTCTAGGGCCTCAAACAGTGCTGGAGAACAGAGAAAGATCCCGGTATCATAGGCATTATATTCTTTGATGCCCTTCCCTATATTTACAATTCTGTCCTTACCATCAACCAAAACTTTGGTAACATCATCAACATCGACAATTTTATTCTCCAGGTTATAATCTACGGCCAGCATAATTTCTCCGTCAACAATCTTCTCCTGCAGCAATTCGTTCAGTATCGACCCGTCAAAGATGTGATCACTCATCAGCAGGATAAAATTCTCCTCTATCTCCCCCTTTGCCTTAAGGACAGAAAGCCCATTCTCCTTTTTCCATTGGTTATTTACAAGATGGTCTATCTTTATTCCTTTGCCATGGTTAAATGTATCAAGGTGGTCTCTTAGCTTTTCTCCATTATATCCAGTTACCACATAAAAATCAGATAAACCCGCACCCTTGGCAGTTAATATCACTCGCTCGATAAGAGGCAGTTCTAAAAGGGGAATCAGGGGCTTGGAGTCACCCCTGTTGGCCAGTCTGCTCCCCTCTCCAGCGGCAATGATTAGGCATTTCATCTTTCAATTATCCCTCTTCCCGGTAATGAATTCTTCGGTAAGATTGAAGGCCTCAGCATCGGTAAACTGTTTTGGCGGATGTTTCATAAAATAAGATGAGGGAGAATACAACACTCCCCCCTGATTCCGGTCAAGGGCAAGCTTACAGCACCTTATAGCATCTATTACCACACCGGCAGAGTTAGGTGAATCCTCTACAGAAAGTCTTAATTCCAGATTCATCGGTATATCCCCAAAGAGCCTCCCTTCCATCCTTATAAAACAGACCTTGTTATCCTTTTGCCAGGGGACATAGTCACTGGGACCAATATGTATATCCTCATCGGCAAGCCTCTCTGCTAACATAGATTGCACTGCCTCTGTCTTTGATACTTTTTTGGAAATCAATCGATGGCGCTCCAGCATATTAAGAAAATCTGTATTCCCACCGGTATTGAGCTGGTAGGTCCTATCTAATTTTACCCCCCTATTTTTAAATAGAGTAGTTAATACCCTGTGGGCAATCGTAGCTCCTAGCTGTGATTTTATATCATCCCCGATAATGGGGATGTTTTCTTCTTTAAACTTATCAGCCCACTCGGGGCTACTGGCGATAAAGACTGGCATATTATTTATGAAGGCAACTCCTGCCTCTATGGCACATTGGGCATAGAACTTTGTAGCTTTTTCTGAACCTACCGGCATATAATTAAGTAATATCTCCGCTCCTGATTCTTTTAATATTTTTACTACATCCTCTACGGTAGCTTCTTCTTCTTTAGCCAAGACAAAGGCACATGGGTCGGGATAATCTTTCATATGGTCAGCAAAGCCGTCTAAGATCTTCCCCATCTGTACTTTAACTCCGGTTTCAAGAATATATTTGCGAAATACTGTAGTACAATTGGGGAGGGCAAATATAGCTTCAGAAACATCTTTCCCTACCTTCCGCCTATCAATATCAAAGGCAGCTACTACCTCTATATCAGAGGGACCATACCCTCCAATATCCCAGTGCATTAGACCGATAGCTCTTTGGCTATCCTTATTATTATAATAGTTAATACCTTGGACTAAAGAACTGCTACAGTTCCCTATTCCTGTAATAGCAATTTTAATCTTTTTCATTTTTTTTTATTCCTCCTTTTAATTTTTAAAAATATTTCTAAGCCATCTAACTCTATTTTTATTCTGGTTCATAAAAAATAAATATAAAAAATATTTATACATATTTTAGGTTTATATTTTTATTTATTTAAATATTTAATCAAATCTCCAACAGTATTAATTTTTTCCATATCTTTATCCGGAATTTCTGTATTAAATTCTTCCTCGAGAACCATTATCATTTCAATCATATCTAAAGAATCTGCGCCCAGATCATCAAGAAAAGAAGAATTTTCGGTAATTTTGTTTTCATCAACTCCTAATAGATCTACGAGTATCTTTTTTATTCTGTCCATGAATTCCATTCTATTCTTTCATCTCCCTTCCCCATATACTTTTCCTTCAATCCAATCTTTCGTATTTATATGGAGTTTCATTTTACAGGCATTTTTTTGATACCATTCTTTTATATCACCATGATATCCTTGTGTTAAATGAAAAAAAGGTAAAAGAAATTTACCGGTACCCCGAATTCTCCCAAAAAATTGAGGCTATTTTCCTTTTTTTTAAATCTCGAATAATATTTAAGACATTCTATAAAGACAAAAATATATTTTATATATTTATACGCTTTATTTGTACCTTAAATCCCGGTCCAATAGTCCATACCTTCTTGGCGGACCAATCCTCTTTCTCGGTTAAAATCAGCTACAGTTAGAGAAACTCGTTCTCCGTTTTTATCTGATTTTTGCCTTTAACTTCTCTAAGTCAGGCCTTTTTGTGCATTCTTTTTCAAAAGCCTCCTCCCTCATTAGATTTTTATAATCTTCTTCCTGAAAAGTATATTTAAAGTTAGTATGAATATCATAAGTGCCTTCCAGTAAGGCTACCACATCTTCCACAAAGACTAATTCTTCGTCAGTGGGGATAATAAATATTTTTACTGGGGAATTATCGGCAGAGATATCGAGTTCAGCATTTCTGGTTCTAGCCAACTTATTCTTTTCGGGATCATATTTAATCCCTAAGATGTCTAATCCTCTTAATACCTTACCACGGATAATGTCATCCATCTCCCCAACTCCAGCGGTAAATAACAGGGCATCTACTCTTCCTAAAGCGGCAGTATAGGCACCGATATATTTCTTCAGTCGGTAGGTTTCCATTTCTATGGCTAATTTGGCTCTTTCATCGCCTTTGGAAGTAGCTTTAATTACATCTCTCCTATCTACATACTTTCCGGTTATACCTAATATTCCACTCTTTTTGTTTAAGATAGTATCCATCTCTTTGGGAGAATAAATTTCCTTTTGCATAACATAGAAATCCAGAGCGGCATCATGATCTCCGGCTCTGGTACCCATAATGGCCCCTTCCAAAGGGGTAAATCCCATACTGGTATCATAAGAAAGACCATTTTTCACCGCATTTATACTTACTCCATTCCCGATATGGCAGCTTATCAAGTTACATTCGAAGGGATCTTTACCCAGGAGAACAGCTGCTCTTTTGGCAACATATAATAATGAAGTGCCGTGAAAACCGTATCTTCTTATCCCGTATTTTTCATACCACTGGTAGGGTATAGCATAATTATAGACATAGTCAGGCATAGTTTGATGCCAGGCTGTATCCATGATGGCCATATGGGGAATATTAGGTAATAATTTCATAGCTGCTTCGATACCCATAATATTAGGGGGATTGTGCAGGGGAGCAAGACCGGCAAGTTCTTTAAATGTTTTTAGAACTTCCTGGTTAATGATAACCGATTTGGAAAATTTTTCACCACCATGAACTACTCTATGACCGATAGCTGAAATATCTGATAAATCTTTTATAGCACCGTATCTGGAATGGACAAGACAGTCTGTAATCAACTTTACTGCTTCTTTGTGAGTGGGACAATTATGCCCTATGGTGACTTTTTGTTTTTGATTAACCTCATGGCTACAGAAAGAACCTCCTATGGTAACCCGCTCTACTATACCTTTGGCAATTATTTCTTGTTCTTCCCAATTATAAAGTTGATATTTTACAGAGGAACTGCCACAGTTAAAAGATAAGATAATCAATGTTTTCCCTCCTTATAATTCTTCATCAAAATATATTCTTTTTATATCTTTCATAACCCAAAAAACTATCTCGTCAAAATGAACTTTGTCAACTTTAAATTCCTCTAATGTATGTAATAGCGCTTCTCTAAATTTTTTATCTTTTTCAACTTCATAATTTTCTTTCAATACTTTTTTGATAGCCCATTTACCACAATCCCGGATAAAATTATCAACTTCATTTTCGATAGTATCTTTACAATCTAAATCTGAATATCTACCATCTCTTAATTTCAAAATAGTTTTATTCGAACATTTACTAAGGATATTTTTAGCATAAATTTTAAGGGCCATTTCATTATATATTCTATGTTCTTTTACGTACATTTCATTTTACCTCCTTTATTAGTTAACAGGTAAACTGCCTTTACCAGTGCTATAATTACTATAGTTAACGGATAAACTGCTCCTACCAGTATGACCCAATACCACATTTTTTAATATCCCCTTTTTAATTTCCATTTTCAATATGAATATTTTCCTACTTTACTTGTCGATACTCTATATCTGATAAGTGATTCCATCATCATTAAAGCACTAACTACCCCATCAATGACTGGAACTCGAACTATCTTTTCAATCTCTTTATCAAGCCCAGTCATCCCCGCACATCCTAGGATTAATACTTCAGCACCATCCTCTTTTATTGCCTTTTCACCTTCTTGTATAAGCTTTTTTCTTTTCTCTTTATAAGTCGCAATAACTCCTAATCCGGTAGATCGAATAGATACACAACGATTTTCAAATCCGTATTTTTTTACTAAATCCTCCTTTTGGGGAATTTTTTTTCTTTTTAAAGATAGTATGCTAAATTTATACCCCAAAGGTTGAGCAAAAAGCATAGAAGCTTCTCCTATTCCTATTACAGGTTTAATAGTTATCTCTCTAAGCAAATCAACTCCTATATCACTATGGCAAGCAATTATAAATCCATCATAATATTCCTTCCATTCTTTAAACTTCTCTAAAAGATATTTTTCGGAAATTACTGCATCTAAATAGCTTTCTATCCCTCTCGGTGCTTTTTTGATAAATTTTACTTCTACTTCTGTATTTGGTAAAGCATATTTATAGCATGTATCTTCAATGCTTTCTGTTATTTCTGACGAACTATTAGGGTTTATACATAATATTTTCAAAATAAACCTCTTTCAAATATAGTTTATTCTTGATATTTTTACCCTGAGAAAATCTAAAGAACAATCCAGATATACAGTAATTATCCTTTCTTCAACAATTCTTTCCCGGCAATTCCCCCTTCAGTCATTTCATAAGGATTGAGGATTTTATTTAATTTTCCCTCTTCTATAAATTTATGAGCCAAAACAACCTCTTGTACAGCTTTGTCCTTCTTTAGAGCTTCCTTAGCCACCAGACATGCTTTCTCATATCCAATATGTGGAATTAAAGCAGTAACTATTCCTATGCTTTTTTCTACAAATTCTTTACATCTTTCCTCGTTAGCTGTTATTCCCTTTATGCATCGCTCTACAAACATATTTTGAGCATTAATCATTATATCGAATGTTTGCATTAAATTAAATGCCAATACGGGTTCCATCACATTTAATTCTAACTGTCCAGCTTCTGCAGATAAATTGATAGTCAAATCATTACCTATAACCTGGAAAACAACTTGATTCACAGCTTCGGGGATAACGGGATTAACTTTACCAGGCATAATCGAAGATCCCGGCTGTACCGCGGGCAAATTTATTTCCTGTAAACCACATCTAGGACCTGATCCCATTAGTCTTAAATCATTACAAATTTTAGATAATATTAATGCCCATACTTTAATGGCCGAAGACACCTCTACAAAGACATCGGTATTTTGTGTCGCATCTATCAAATCTTCTGCATTACTTAAATTAAACCCAGAAATTTTTCTTAAATTATCGACTACAAAAGTAATATATTGGGAATCAGCATTAAGACTTGTTCCTATAGCAGTTGCGCCCATATTTATTATTTTTAAATTTTCAATTGATTGGACTATTCTTTCCCTCGATCTTCTGGTTGCATTGGCATAGGCTAAAAATTCTTGTCCCAATCTTATAGGTATAGCATCTTCCAGTTGGGTTCTCCCCATCTTCAAAACATGGTCAAATTCCTTAGATTTTTCCCTAAAAGCCTTTTCTACTCTCTCCGTGGCTTTTAACAACTTAGGGGATTTAAAAAGAAGAGCAATTTTTAGGGCAGAGGGAACGACATCATTGGTTGATTGAGACATATTAACATGGGTTAGGGGTGAAATTATAGAATAATCCCCGTGCTTTCCTTTCCCGTACAGTTCTATGGCTCGATTAGCAATTACTTCATTTACATTCATATTTATAGAAGTCCCTGCACCTCCTTGAATTGGGTCTAACAAAAATTCGCCATTAAGCTTGCCATCGATTACCTCTTGGGCGGCACTTATTATAGCTTGAGCACATTTCTCATCGAGCAAACCGATCATCATATTTGCTTTGGCTGCTGCTTTTTTAACTATTCCTAGTGCTTTAATTAATTCATTATCCATTTTATAACCTGTTATGGGAAAATTTTCTAGAGCCCTCAGAGTCTGAATCCCGTAATAAGCATCATTTGGAATTTTCTTTTTACCAAGCAAATCTTCCTCAATTCTATATTTCTTCATCTTAAATATCTCCCTTTAGGAGTTGTATTTTCTTTATTTCTTTAAAAATAGTTGGTTCCCACAATTTCTGAATCTCTTTAGATTTTTCAAGCATCTTAATATGATTTTTAGTTATCATTACTTGCGCCTCCTTCCAAAATAAATTTCTCCGTCTTCCATATCGGGAACTATCATAACTTTATATCCAATGAATTTGTGGTTCTTTTTTGTAAATATGGGGATCTGTAAATACGGTTTCCTCTTTACTTCTTCGTGGCTCAACTTGGTCAATGAATTCGGAGAAACAAAGAATGCATAATCATACTTATCTTCAGAAAATTTAGGATCCAACTCTCCATGTTGAAACAAAATATCCATCATACGATCGGTTATAAGGGTCTCTTTCCTATCCTTCAAATCACTTATTCCCTCCAGAACCAGAACTGAGCCACAACCTTTAACCACACAACGACCACCTGTATCTTCGTCCTTTCTCTTATATAACATCCCACATTTTGGACAACTAAACAATTTCATCAATCTTTTACCTCCTTTAATTTAATCCCCCAATTCAAATCGTCGTCTGATACTTTTCACAGTCGAATCCCCATTATATCCTCGCTACCCCGCACTTTACAGCAGCTTTAGATACCGCCTCTGATTCTACTTCCACTATCCGGGAATCAAAAGCATCGGGAATAATATAATCTTCCTTTAATCCCTCTTCACTTATTAAGGAAGCAAGAGCATAAGCAGCAGCTATCTTCATATCTTCGTTTATCTGACTGGCTCTTACTTTAAGCGCTCCTTTGAAGATAGCAGGAAAGCCTAAGCAGTTATTGACTTGATTAGGGAAATCGGACCTGCCAGTAGCAACAATTCGGGCACCTGCAGCCTTGGCCTCGTCAGGCATAATCTCCGGGATAGGATTGGCCATAGCAAAGATAATAGGATCGGTAGCCATAGTCTTTACCATTTCTGGTTTTAGGGCCCCGGCTACGGATAGGCCAATAAATACATCAGCTCCCACTATGGCATCAGCTAAAGTTCCTTTGATCATTTCCCGGTTAGTAACTTTCGCCATCTCTTCCTTAACCGGATTCATGTTCTCTTTTCTGCCTTCATAGATAGTTCCTTTAGAATCACAGAGAATAGTATTTTTCATCCCTGCTGACATAAGGAACTTTGATACCGCTATAGCAGCTGCCCCAGCACCATTTACTACTAATTTAATTTCATCTATCTTCTTCCCTACTATTTTTAAGGCATTAATTAAACCAGATAAGACGATTACTGCAGTCCCGTGTTGGTCATCATGAAACACAGGAATATTTAATATCTTTTTTAATCTATTCTCTATCTCAAAACAACGGGGGGCACTTATATCTTCTAAGTTGATTCCTCCGAAACCAGGGGCTATTAAAGTTACGGCTTCCACAATCTTGTCCGGGTCTTTGGTAGCAAGGCAGATAGGAAAGGCATCTACTCCGGCAAAGTGCTTAAAGAGAACGGCTTTGCCTTCCATTACCGGTAGAGCGGCTTCTGGACCAATATCCCCCAGGCCCAAGACAGCAGTTCCGTCAGTCACCACTGCTACCATATTTCCTTTAGTAGTATATTTATATACTTGAGAGACATCCTGGTGGATTTTTCGACAGGGTTCGGCTACACCGGGAGTATAGACCACAGCTAAATCATGCATATTTTTTATTTCAGTCTTACTTATTACTTCAATCTTCCCTCTGTTTTCTTCGTGTAGTTTTAAGGCCTCTTCGTTGATATTCATTTTTATTTAATCTCCTTTTCGTTTCTGTTAATAAACCTAAAAATTATGGGGATTGTAACTTAGTTACAACCCCCATAACCTATTTTATCTCTTCTTCCATTCTGCAGCTGGATAAATTGGAGCATTTTCCTGGGAAGATTCAGGATATACAATAATGTATTTACCGTTTTGTACCTGGATTACTGGATGTGGCCATTTAATATTTTGTCCTTTTTCATTAAACGCAATTGCTGGCCAAGTAGAAAGTTCTAGATCAAGGCTAGCTAAAGCATCTCTAACCTTATCGGTTTCAATTGAATCTGCTTTTTCTATTGCCAATTGCAGCAGTATACCTGCAGTACTAGCACTGGATACATGGTATTCCGGCATATAATCTGGTCCAAATTTATCTTTGCATGCTTGTACATAATCTGCAGTAGTTCCAAATACTTTATCACTATTCTTCATACCTGGTAACCACCATTCACCTTCAAAAGCAAATTCAGCATCTGCGCCTAATTCTTCTATAAAAGTGGGAATCATAACTCCAACTGAGAATGCGTACATTTGTGGATTAATGTTTAATTCTTTACATTGTCTCATTACCATTAAGCTATCTGCAGTATAACCAGCATCAGCAAGAATGTCAGGATTCAAGTTTTTGACTTTAGTAAGCAAGGTAGATATATCAGTGGCACCAGCAGGATATTTTTCAAAAAGAACTACTTCGAATCCCAATTCTTTACACTTGTCTCTAAATCCTTCAGCACAACTTAATGGGAACAGATCATTTGCCACTATAATAGCTACTGTTTTGGGTTTAGGATCTAAATTCTCTGCCATATAAGCTATCGGTACCATCAACATAGGTGCTGGAGGAAGAACCGAAAACACGTATTTATAACCCCTCTCGTAAATCTTGGTAGCATTGGCTTCTGGAGCTATAGTAATCTTGCCATATTTTTCACCAATAGCTGTAGTAGCAAAGGTAATTGAGCTAGAAAATGGGCCAAACAGAAAGTCTACTTTGTTCTGAGTAATCAACTTTTCAGTAAGCTTTGCACCTCGTACTGGGGCACTCTCATCATCATAGTAAATCATCTTTACTCTATAATTTTTACCCCCAGCAGTAATACCTCCGTGATTATTTACCCAATCCTCCCAGACTTCGTATCCCTCTTTAACCAATCTACCTTCATAAGCCATTTTACCAGTTAAGGAAACTGCAGCTCCAATCTTGATAATGTTCTCTTGAGCAAGAGCATCCCCAACTAAGCTAAACAATAAAATACTAATCAACATTACAGAAATAAGAATCTTTTTCATTTTTTTTAATCCTTCCTTTCGTTTTAAATTAGATACATTTTTCTAATTACTTTATTCTCACTTATTTTTATCATCTATCACCACCTTTTTCTAATTGTTAAGCTACCCCCAAATAAGCAGACTTAATATGTTTATTCTTAGCTAATTTTTCTGATGAATCATTCATAGTAATTATTCCCGCCTCTAATATATATCCTCTATCGGCAATCTCCAAAGCAACTTTCACATCTTGTTCAACCAATAAGATACTAATCCCTCTTTCCTCTCTCAGCTTAGTAATAGTATCAATTAAATCATCTACTACAAATGGAGCCAGTCCTAAAGAAAGCTCATCGATAATAAGCAGAGTAGGACAAGACATTAAAGCGCGGCCTATAGAACACATCTGCTGTTCTCCTCCGGAGAGATTTCCAGCAAATTTTTTTCTATAATCTCTTAAAGATTTAAATAAAGTGTAAACAAATTCTAAATCTTCTTTTATACTTTTATCAAATTTTCTTTGAAAAGCTCCCATCAGAAGATTATCCTCTACTGTTAAACCATAAAATAAATGTCTTCCTTCAGGAGCAAAACCTAAACCCATTTTTATTCTTTCTGGAGTCCTCATATTAGTTAAGTCTCTATCTAAATAACGTATTTCACCCTTAAAAGAAGGAATAATCCCGACAATATTCTTCAATAATGTACTTTTACCTGCACCATTGGCTCCTATCATACAGACAATCTCTTTATGACTCATTTCTAAATTTATATCCCATAAAACTTGGATCGCACCATAGCCTGCATCGAGATTACGAACTTGTAATAAAAGATTATTTTTCATCTATTGCCTCCTTAGCGTACCTTTTACCTAAATATGCTTCAATAACTGCTGGATCATTAACTACTTCCTGAGGAGTACCTTCTACAATCTTTCTTCCATGGTGTAAAACTATAATTCTATCTGAGATACCCATAACTGCCTTCATAATATGTTCTATGTAAATTATAGTTAGTTCTTTTTCTTGCCTTACTTTTTTCACCAAAATACTTGTTTCTTCTACTTCTGTAGGGTTCAGACCTGCCATAACCTCATCTAAAAATACTACTTCGGGTTCCATAGCTAACACTCTGGCAAATTCCATTTTTTTAGTATCAGGTAAGGTAATATCACTAACCAATAAATCTTTTTTATTCTCTAAACCCACAAGTTTTATTATCTCTCTGGCTCTTTTAGATGCATTTTTCATATCACTATTCCTATTATCTTTCCCAAAAAGGGAGCCAACTAATACGTTTTCCTCTACAGTCATACCTATTAAAGGTTTTACAACCTGATAGGTGCGGGTTAACCCCATTCGTGCTATCTGGTAAGGTTTTAAATTACTTATGTCCAAATCTTTAAAAAATATTTCTCCTTCGGTCTTAGGGTAAGTACCAGTAGTAACATTGGTGAGGGTTGTTTTCCCAGCACCATTAGGCCCAATTAATCCAATTATCTCACCCTTTTTCACTTCAAAGCTAACATCATCTACTGCCTTTAAAGCCCCAAAATGTTTACTTAAAGATTCTATTTTTAAAATTACATTATTTTCTTCCACCTTATATAGTCACCTTCTTTCTTAGCTTTAATCCTCTCCTTTTCATTAAATCAGTAAAAGTACCAATAACTCCTTTAGGAACAAGGAATACTATAATAATGATAGTGATTCCCAATACAGCAAGATGGTATTCAAGAAAAGTGCTCCAGGTAACTTCAGATAATAATTCAAGTAGAAATGCGCCAATTATGGGACCTAAGATTGTACCAGCTCCACCAATGAGCATAATAACAATAGTATTAACCGCAATCATAACATCAAAAACCTCATCAGGGGCAATAAAAGACATCCAATAAGCATAAATAGCCCCGGCAAGACTGGTAAAAAAAGCACTTATAGCCCAGGCCACTACTTTATGGTAAGTAGTATTGATGCCCATAGAATTTGCTGCCTCTTCATTAGCTTTTATGCTTCGGATTCCAAAACCAAGCTTTGATTTTATTACAAAATATATGCTCAGACTAGTAACTACCATTAAACCAAGCATGGCTAAATAGAAGTAATTATATACTACGCTCGGAGCTTTATCTATAATAGGCAAAGTAGTTCCCATCGCTCCCCCAGTTACTTCAGTAGCATTTTGTACTACTGATAAAATTGCCCCACTCATCCCAATAGTAGCAATAGCAAAATAATGGCCTCGAAGTCTAAGTACCGGAATCCCTAATAAAATGCTAAATAAAATTGCAGTAAAAGCGGCTAAAGGTACAACAAGTAAAAAAGGCAGCCCCTTGCTCATCCCGATTGCAGTAACATAAGCTCCTATTCCAAAAAACATAGCATTACCAAAGGGAAGATAACCCATATAACCTGACATAAGGTTCATTCCTTGGGCAATTACCGCATACATAAAAATGGTAGTAATTACCCGAACCCAATAACCTGATAAAAAACGTGGTGAAAAGATAAATAAAACTACTATTATTATTAATAAGAAAATATTTACTTTTTTATTGTTTGACACCCACCTTCACTCCTCTTCTTTCAAATAATTCCCAAATTAACCAAAAAACTTTTTCCCTATAAGTCCATGAGGTCTCCATAGCAATACACTCACCATAATTACCATACCAATAGCCTCTTGCCACTCTGAACCGAGAAAGGCTGCTCCAGCAGTCTCTGCAAACCCTAAAACTAAACCTCCAGCAGCTGCACCCCAGATATTTCCTAAACCACCTAATATTGCGATAATAAATACTTTCCCAACAATGGGCCCTAAAAGGTGGGGAGAAAAAGCATAAATACTCGCCCAAAGTGAACCAGTTAGCCCTGCTAAGGCAGTCCCTAAAGCAAAATTAATCATATACATTTTTTCTACATCTATGCCTACAGCTTGAGCCCCTTCTTTATCCAAGGCAACTGCCTGAATTCCTTTACCAGTTCTCGTATTCATCATAAAAAGATAAGTTAAATAAATTACCACTACTGCTATAATAAAAGCCAAGAACTTAATTGAAGGGATGTAAGCATCGCCAAATTGAAAATTACTACCGGCATAAGCAACGCGTATAGTACGATAATTAGCAGACCACACTTTCAACAAAATATTTTCTACAATCAACCTTACAGCAAAAGTCAAAATAAGAGTAAAAATAATTCCGCCTTTAAGAAAAGGTTGTAAGAGTGCACGGTATATTATTGCTCCTATTACAAAAAGAATGGCCCCAGACATTATCATACTAATAAAAGGGTCTATGTGGAATAAATTGAAAAATTCTAAGGAAATATAAGAACCTAAAATAACCATTGCCCCATAAGATAAATTAATTATTCCGCTAATACCCCACTGCAAGGAAAAACCTATACCCATTAAAGCATACAAGCCTCCCAGCAAAATAGCATTCACTAACATTTGTAAACCCATATAAATACTTCTCCTTTTTTAGATTAAATATCATTAGGCACTATTTTTTGCCCTTTCCATCTTTTTCTCTAACTCCTTCCTTCTGGCCTCGTAGAATTGATGCAGTTCCTTATTTAAAGTTTCCGGACTGATGCCCAGAATTTTACTAATCTTTTTAGTCTGGTTCCCGGAGGGGATGAGTCCACCAGTCTCAAATTGGGAAATGTGAACCTGGGAGACTCCCATCAGAATAGCCATATCCACCTGGGTTAACCCCTCTTCCTCTCTCCTCTTTTTAATCGGATTGATTATCATTTTTCCCCTTTGCCTCCTAATAAAAAAAGGCCTGACTTCTAACAGGAGCCAAGCCCTTTATTGTTTTTTCTCTTATATGTGATATAATAAATTAGGAGCCAAGAGAAAACCCGTAAGGACTTAGGCTCTGCTCGGGCCCGCTTATCTCGGTCTAATGATGATAGCGGGCTTGTTTTTTTATATATTTATGTATAAACACATTTTATATGAAAATTAGAAGGATGTCAAGTTTATTGTTCTAAAATATTTTTTTGTGCCCAGACCCTTTTGGCACAACGTTTGGAGCAATATTCCTGGTCTGATCTCACCGAAATAAAAATCTTATGGCAATCTTTAGCTTTACACTTCCTTGCCTTAATATCTTTAATCCAGACCCAGTATACCCAAGAGAAGGCTAAAGCCCTGCCCGTAGGTATATTTACATACATCGAGGGGTAAAAATAGGACTTCTCTTTAGAATAACTCTCTATCCTTAATTTCTTGTCTTTCAACAAAATCTCTTCTAAAATCCTGATATCCTCTTTGGTCGGTCTTTGCCCCGCAATAGCCCTCTCGGTCATCTCTCTAAAGACAGCTAGACAGGATTCAAAGTCTTTCTTAATCCTACCTAATTCCTCTACAGATAGCCCGGGAGGCACCTCTTCAAAAACCTTCGCCGGGATCCCCTCATTGTATAATCTTATCCCGTATTCCTTAGGGAATCCTTCCGGGATCTTACAACTCCCGGAGAGCGAAATCACAAATTTGATATATTCTACTCCCAGGGCCTTAATCAGCAGGGCATCGAAGACCCCTCTCTTGGACTTATATTTTATCATCTAAATCTCCTTTCCTTTATCCATCTTCTGTATATCCTGATCCTCTTCCCCGCCATCTAAAAATTTCCTTAAATCAGTATTGCTAACATAAAAAAGTTTACCGAGTTTTCGCCCTCTGAGACGGCCCTTCCGGATATACATTCTGACAGTATTTTTTGTTAAGGGCAGTATCTTAGCGAGATCCTCGACCAGGTAATATTTTTCCCCTCTGATATTGATAGGCATAGATTCAATTCTCCTTTCTTCTTTTGCATATATATAACACATATACTCATATCAAGCAATGCCTAAAAAATTGAATAGGTTAATTACTTAAGTTTACTTACTTTACATTTATAAAACTTATTGAAAGATCACTTTCCTAAAAGGTCAAAATTTTGTAACTTTTTATTTGGATGTTATTGAACTAATAATGTTATAATATAAGGGGTTTCATAAGCAAGAGATCAAAAAAGAGTTGAATCATGAATATCGGTAAATCAGTTAAAAAATTAGTAGTAAATGAGTGTGCTTGTTACGATTCTTCTACAAAAGGAATAATATACATCAAAAATATTCCACAAAGCATTACTATAAAAGATTACTGCGATAGAGAACGAGATAAAGATTGTCGCTGTTCCATATTCAAAGATAAAAGATGTGATTATTTTGAAAGGGCAGTCCTACCTATGAACCCTCAATTAGAAGCCCTCTATCAAGCTGAACACCAAGCTAAAGAAGTTGAATACAGACTAACCAAAAAAGATAAAGAACGAATCGTAGAAGAAAAAAGTCCGGCAGCAGGTAAAGTGAAGATACATTGCAAGAGATGTGGGAAGACTTTTTTGGCTGACCATTACAATCAAAAATATTGCGAATCCTGTAAAAAATATCTTACTAAAAAACGTTGGAGAGAACAAAAGCAAAAAGAGAGAAAGAGAAGCCTCTATTCCTATAAAGTGCGCTCTGAAACCGTTGATTTATAAGGCTTCAAAATCACGTTTTTCGGGGGGTCGGTAGGGTAACACCTATTTTTGACCTGTAAAAATAAAAATCCTTATTTTATAAGGGTTTTAAGAGATGTGAGCAATATGCTTAAATTTCAAGTATGAGCATAAAAAATTTTAAAATTTACTTACAAAAAGATTCTTTTTTTTCTTATATCACTGATATTTTTTAGATAAAAAGCAGATTAAGGTATAATTGCCTACATTTGACTTAAAAAGAAAAATATTCACGAATAAAGGCACTCTACGTTCGTTTTTGGGGCATTTCTGAAGAACTAAAGATGTTTTACTAAGCGATCGCTGTAGGTAAAAACCCTCGCCTGCGCAATGTTCCCCATATATCCATTAGATTATATTCATTTTTTTTCGCAATGCGAAACATTTTTCCCCTGATAAGGATTTTTCACAAAATCTATACATCCAACAGAAGGGATTCTAAAAGTAAAGACCGTTCTACCGTTATAATTTGTAACAGCAAAATCTCCTTCTGAGATTATATCCATTCCTATTAAAACTTCACATTGCCCAGTCAGTTTCCCTTCTGTTACTATCAAATTATAAAATACAACTTTGCCCGGCAACCAAATATTAACTAAATATGTATTAGCCATCTTGGTGTCACTTGCTGTGTGTACTTCAACCATCCCTGCTGGCTTTAAATCAAACTCCTGTGCAACCTTTTTAGTTATAACACTTCCTGTTGCCCCGGTATCCCATATAGAATTATATTTTTTATGGTCATAATCTTTTAAATAAAGACGTTTGGAATTTGAAGGAGAAACTGCCTTAGTAATTATCACTTCATTACTTAATACTCTAGATATTTTTTTATAAGATGATGTAAAAGCTTTTATTTTTTTATCCATTTTTTAAAAAATTAGGCAACAGTTACTCTTGAATGATAAGTCTGGGTATAACTTTCTTTGCCTGGTGTACATTTCTGTACTAAAAAAGTCCCCAGGGGTTCATTTTTTGAAGTTTCCTGAACTGCTTCTGCCTCCGAATCATAAACGCCAATTACTTTTTCATTCTTTATTACAATGCACTTATTTTTATATCTCTTTACCAGCTTATTCTGATTTTTGATATAATACTTAAATTCTTTTTCTAATGGTTTGGACATTTTATATAGCCTCCAATTATTTAAAATGTCATTGTGATGATAATGATATTTTCTCTATACTAATATAATACAACATTACCCAAAAAAAATCCTTCTTTTCTAAAAAATTATTTTTGAAATGTTTCCTATATAACTTTACTAGACCCTGCCTAATCGGTTAATAATCAGTTTATTATTTTACTTTATCTTTTAATATTTTACCAGCTTTGAAGAAGGGAACGCTCTTGGCCGGTATAGATATTTTTTCGCCGGTGCGGGGATTTCTGGCCATTCGGGCAGCCCTTTTTCTAATACCAAAAGTACCGAAACCCACCAATCCAACAGTATCACCTTTAGCTAAACAATCACTAACATTTTTAAATATACATTCTACGATTATTTTAGTTTCCCGTTTGGTGCATTCTATTTCATTGGCCACCTGACTGATCAATTCGCCTTTGTTCACTTTAAAAGACCTCCTTTTATTTTTTTAGCATAATTGTTGAAGCGCTACTTTATATCTTATACGACAGGCATTTAAAAAATCCTTCTTTTTTAATAAATTATTTTAGGAAATATAAATATAAGAGAAATATAAAAGATGACCGAAGATAAGGATCGGGGAGGAGCAGTGTGCGCGTACCGGCCCCATACTCAGATCACAATTCTCTCCCACTGGTGCAGGGTTCGCATTTTGCCCTTATAAATCAACGGTTTCAATTTTAAGGCTTTTTTATACCCTTTTAAAAGCTCAACAGGTTGTCAACCCGATTATAGCTCCTTTCAAGATTTCTCCATGCGATAAGGGTTAGACGGGGCTAACAGGAGATATTCTCTCCGAAGAAATCCGCCGACCCCCGCCCCCTGCCTTTGCGTGTTCTCCGGATTCAAACAATCAATCAATTAATTAATGGCCAGGACCTGGAGATAACCAGCCTCAACCTAGCCCAAAATGGCTCAATTAGTTTAGATCTCAATTCCTGGGTGAAAATCGTTGGCCTTCCTCTCTTCTTCTTCTTTATCTGTTCTATATCCCAAAGCCATTAATAACTTCTTTATTTTCATCATCATTGATTCCAATGTATCGAAAAGTTACTTTAATATTCCGGTGATTCAATAGATTAGAGATCCTTTCGATACTTATTCCCTGCTTTCGCAGGTGATATCCGAATGACTTTCTAAGCGTGTGACCACCAACTTTATGCTTGATTCCAACGTCCCTGCACCACTTATTAATTAACTGGTAAGCTCTGATCCGGGTAATCGGTTTATTCCTCTTTGATTTCTCGTTAGTGAATAGGTATTGTTCCAGGTCAAATATATCAGTCTTTTTAATATAATAATTTATAGCCTCCTTAATCTGCTTATTAAAATGCACCTTCCTGGTCTTGCCGGTCTTTTGCTCTTTGATTTCTAAATAATCTTTTAAATTCCCCTGGTCATCTTTGACATCTGCAAGTCTCAGGGATAATATATCCCCTATCCTGAGACCTGAGTTAATACCAAAGACAAAGAGTAAATAATCCCTCGGATTTTTCTGCCGGTATAAGTTCCCCCTAATCTGTTTGATTTGATTTTCTGACCTGATTGGTTCTACAATATTCATTACTTTTTTACCCCCTTATTTTACTTAATCTATCTTACATAATAATAACATAGATTAAGCAAAAAGCAAGTATTGTGTTATAAAAAATTCAGATTCTCTAAAAGCCTTATTCTATATAGGTTTTTATATTATACACATTATGTATTGTGTTAAATACAAACTTCTCCGGACCTGGCCAGGAGAATCGATCCACACCAAAAAACAAAAAAACTTTTATACCCCTTAAATAGCCTTTTTTTTTGCCAAATCTATGAGCCACACCAAGGCCACACCAAGCCACACCAAGCAATGAGGAATCGAAAAAAAAATTCCTTTGTTTCCAACGGTTGCAGGCCTCGATTTTTCGATAATTTTCGGGTTTTTTTGCATTTTTAATTTATTGTATTTATTTTATCTTACGAGATTGTAATATAAGTTAAAGAAAAAACCCAAATAGACTTTTCATTTTTATTCTTTCATACCTCAAAAGATACTTTTGTTAAGTAAAAAACCACACCAAGCCACACCAACGAATTGAGCTATATATACCCTTACAGCGTTTTTATTTTTTAAGATTCCCTCGATTATACACATCCACTATTATATAAAAATAAAAAATATAGCTTTTTCCCTGTTTTTGAGTAAATTTTATATCCTGTTTTTAGGCCTTATCCGGCCCTTTTATTTAACAAAAGATTTTCTTCTCGTTTTTCCTGATTCATTGATTTACATTTTGCCCCGATAATTATATAAAAATCTCTCTCATCAATCTTGCCCTCTTTTATTGCTTTCTTACTGACCTTATACTGACCCTGCACTGACCTTTTTCAATAACTAAAAGGTTGACTTTTGTTAACCTGGCCAGCCTGGTATAAACTTGAAGGATCGCTTTCTCCAGATAAAAAAAAGAGGGTATTTCTACCCCCCGAATTAGTGAAGCATAATGAAGTATAATTTTTCTTCTTTATCTTCTGAAACCCCTGAATTATAAGAGCTTTGACACTACCAGGCAATTTTATAATTTACGAAAAATTTTAACCGCTAAATGGCTACTTTTTTTCTACCTGAAAATCTGCTATAACTGTAAACCTGCGGGCAACCAAATGTAAACCTTTACAAACCTGAAAATGTAACCTTTTATTACATCGATCCCCCTTTTTTTGTAAGATAAACCTTACATTCCTTACTTTAACCCCTAACCCTTTCTTTTTACCTAAATAACTTTCGATTCTTTCGATTATAATATAGACCCCTGACCCCTAAAAATAGTATCGCTAAAAAGCAGGAAACCCTTATCACTACGGCAGG
Organism: Candidatus Atribacteria bacterium 1244-E10-H5-B2; assembly: GCA_003575245.1. Next base: position 20,804 of record NMQN01000027.1, read on the forward strand.
ACAGGGGCAAAGCCCTGACACTCCTAAACCTTTATATAAGAGGTGTTTCCTTTTTGTCATTTTTTCTTTGGATTCTTTGGATTTTATCCTAACATTAGTAAAGTATATTTTAAGTGATAGATAAGAGCTTCCCCTTTTTGTGCTTTTCCTTTCCTTTTTGTCATTTTTAAGTAGGATCAGTTGAATTTTCTGCTTCCCTTTTTTAGCGATACCCTGTCGGATCTGTCGGATTTCCTATCCTGGTATTTTAGCTAAAAAGGTGTATTAAGGTATGATTGCCTATGATAGCCTGTTTTATACCTGTGAACCCTCAATAAAGATACCTGACGTCGTTTTTAGGGGTATCCTGGAGATCAAACTGGTAGTTAGTGAAGAAGTGAAGAAAGCAAGATTACAGTAGTTTGACCTTGAAAGATTAGGATAGGTTATTTAAGGGGTGCTTTTAGTGCTGAAATTCACGTTCCAGGTGCCTTTCTACCCTTGTTATTAGCTTACCAAGCATTAACCGCTTATGGATACCCTATGTAATTTAATCTATCCCCTGTAAAGCCCCCTTACCCTTTTTTAAGGGATAGATGAGAGCCTTCCCTGGAATGTCAACTTTTGTCAACCTGGAATGTCAGCATTTGTCAGCTTTGAAATGTTAACTTTTTGTAACCTGTAGTGTCTATTTTGGTCTACCTAAAATGCAACCTTTTGCAACAATTAAAGGGATATCTACTTCTGATTTAGTGCAATAGATTGCATTATGATTTTTCTTCAAAGCCTTATTTTTCATTGAATAAATACTTTTTTATGATCCACCGCTATTTATTACTTTTCTTTGTATAATCCTCTAACTTTATTTATCAGAAGAGACTTCTATATCAAGCTCCTGTATATGGATTAGCCTGGGCTAATGCCTCCGCATCCTGTTCCGCTTCCCACTGTATCCACTTCTTTGATACAACTGCGTGATCCAATGTATGTAATCCGATAATATAAGCATCAGCCTTGTCGGGACTTCTCATTAACCGTCTTTTAATATCCTCTTTCGCTTCAGCCTTTATCTTGCCGTCCTTGATTAAATATGATACACAACTTAATTCCCTTCGCAGTTCTTCATCTTCCCAGGTTAATCTAATATCTTTCTCGGCAAATCTGCGCCCTACACTCCACCACATTTCAGCCCGTAAATTTCTAAACTTTAATTGATCTCGTGGTTCTCCTTTATCAGAACTATTAAAATCTAATACTTTATCGCCCATCTCCCGCAATCTATCTGCTACTCCTGCACCAAGCCCGATTACGTCTATTCCAATTAAGTCAGGTCTCTTTTCTTGTGCCCAGATATGGATCTTACCAGCGGTATACATTGTGTCTTTTTGCCCGAATATCATTTCATCTTTAATGTCCGTGCCTTCGAGATAATAGATAACAGTCCTATCATCACCATAGCGTGCTATATCTGCCCCAAATACCTTCTTAGGACGCCCTACATAGCTTATAACAACTTCACTGGCCTGTCTTATCCAGATATCCTTAATTATGATGTCAGCACCTTCCAGGCTATCCCAACTTCCCTCTAAATACGCCAGTAACAGTTCTGGCCTGTGCTTGAAAGCATCTTTTATGCTGTCTATATAAGTATCCGGTAGATAGGGATTTTCCATCGGTAAGGCTGGGATATAAACTTTTTTTGGATTATTAGCCAATACAAATTCATCTTTAAGGAAACAGTTTGCCGGGTTAGCGGTAAATAGAGCTTTATATGGTAATGGTATGCCATTGATCTTTAATCTAAATCTCGACATCAATACCGCTATCCTGTCCCGGTTACATTCTTCCGCCTGATCAATGAACACTACCGCAAACTCTGCCGATGAAAACTTATTTACTGCTTCCTGGGTGTCCAGTCCACCATAAGCATATTTAACCTTATCTTCTATGACTATTTCCTTGTCCTGGGACCTTATATAATAATGTTTTGGAGTGATCCTTTTCCAGGTCTCCAAAGTGGTATCGTTAAAGTCTACTCCTCTGTATCTACCTATAAACCCAAGTTGTATAGGGTATATGGTTGGCTGTAAGTTAAACTTTTCTATTACCCAGCTTGCAAAGCGATCTAATAACATACAACCTATATAAGATTTACCGCCTCCCATCGCTCCGCCGAAGAGTATCTGATTGATCTCATCATTCCAGAAGGCATCCCAACATTGAGTCTGCTTTAAGGTTAGTTTTACTTTAATCTCTTCCATAAAACCCCCCAATAATCTGGTTTTTTAGATTTAATAATTTTGTCATCTTTCTTTACTTTAACTTTTGGCATTTTCAGGTTTTTTCTGCTCTTTTAATTCCTCTAATCGATTAACTTCTTTCTCCAGAGGACAACCTCCCGTATCTTTTAAGGGACAATTCTCATAACTTTTAATTGTTGTAAAATTGATTTGAGGGGGAACAAGTGGTTGCCCATCTTTACCGGTCAATTCAAGTTTACTTCTATCAGCAGGGTAGGAAGCCTTTAATTTTAAAATCATATCTAAATATTTAACAATTACATTATGATCCGCTATCTCTTTCCTATCTTCACCTGTTCCTGTTTCTCTGGTAGCATTTAAACCGTCTATGAGTTTTTGACTAATAACCGGGTCCGAAAGCCCCATCCTATCTAAAACCTCAACGATCGAAAGGCCAACCTTAGCCACCATTCGTTTACCTAACTCTTTCGCCGAATCTCTTTTAATATCAGGGCTTACAGCTAAATAGGCCTCTGTCGCATTTCCGCAATTCTCGATATATGCTTCGATAAATTTCTTTTCCCTTAATGTCCTTTTGATTGATCCCCCGTTATTGTTAGACATCTTATATCACACCACCTATATTTATTTTTTGATTAGTAAACTTTTGTAAACTTTCAGATAAAAAAAATAGGAAGGTAAATTCCCCTTCCCCGATACTATAATATTCTTTTTTTCCTTTTAGCTATTATATCACATATGCCAGTCTTTATTCCCTCTTTAACACAAATACAATGGTCTGGGATTTCTGAATAATAATGAGCCTGGAGATATCTTTCTCTTTCCTTCTGATCCAACTTCTCCAGATTAACACCACTTTTTTTGGTTTAGTTTTAAGGACAAAAAATATCTGTCATAAGGAGTAAAATGAGTACATAAAATATTTTACCCCTTTTTAAGGAATTTGAAACCCTTGATAAATCTACCTATAGAGGACGCATAAGGAGTGTCTGGAGTAAAAGGAGTGGTTTTTACCTACCTCTCAGATATGAAAATATTTTAAAAAAACACTAAAAAAGTAGAAAAACATATTATTCCCTTAGGTGTAAACAGGTCTTCTTACTCATTTCATTACCTCCTTCATATTGGCAATATTGGCAATATTGGCTAAGTTTGCTATTAAGTTATATATACAATATATAAATAATTACATATAATATTTTTTTAATAGTTTGTCTTAATATAGAATATTGCCAATATTGCCAATATTGCCAATATAGATGTTGTAACCCTTTGTTTATAATAGTTTTAAAAATCACCATATTGGCAATATTTTTTACTCTTTTTATTCAGGCATATCTTCTGGTCTGACATATTCTCCATTTACTTCTTCTATATTTTGTTTCCCTGTTGAATTAAAGACCTTCATGCTTTCTTGTATCATTGTTTTATCAGTATCGTCTAATTCTTCCTCTTCTTTTTTAAGTTTGTCGGACTTCCAATTTATCCCAGACCAAGCTTCTTTGTGTTCCTTCCCTCTATTGTAATATATTAAAGTTGTTCCATATCCTAAATCTCTCATCTTAGTTCCAAGCTTAATTGTTTTAATCCCTGGATGGTCAATGGTTGTTAAATATTCATTATATTTTTCCCAAAAAAAACGTTTTTGAATTTTACCATCTCTATTTTTTATTGTTTCAGTTTCTAAAAAAGTTGATAATGGTTCACTGGCTAATAAGTATTCTGCTTTATGCACTTCAGAGGACTTTTCGTTTGTAAACTCCCAATCTCTTTTTCTTAGTTTTTTTAAATAGACAATTAAACATAAGGCAAATCCTTCTATTTCTATTTCAGGTAATTTATCAATAATATCAAGAATTTTCTTTTTCTCATTTGGAGCTTTAGGATTTAAAACAAATTTGTAAGGGCATTTTACAATAATCGTCCTATCAAAAAAAGCATCTAAAGTATCTGCTGTCTCCCTTATTATGTTCCCGACAAAGATACTTTTTGCTTTGTTATAAAAGTAAAACGGTTCTTTAAATTTCCTCTCTCCCCTTATAAGGTCTTGCCCAGTTATTCTCTTAAACATGTCATCATTCTTAATCATTGAATAATTTTCTTCGCTTGCTATATTTAAGGCTTTACCATATAAGTTAGCTGCTGCAAACTTATCCTTTGCTAAGGAGGTCATACTTTCCATAGCCATATTCTCTTTGCCATAAATTCTGGTAAGCAATCTTTCATATTGACTTTTTCCATTCCTACTTCCACCATATAAAAAGAGACTTCTGGGATTAGGGATACTTCCCCACATAGGATAAGCAGCAAATTCTTTTAAAGTGATAACATCTTTTTCTTCAACTATGTCGTTTAAAAATTCATCTACCTTTTTACAACTGGGAGCTTGGGGATTATAATTTACTGCCCATTTACTGATAAAAAAATATTTAGGGGAGTATTCTATAGTTTTATCTGTATCCAAATCGAATATAACATTGTTAAAAGGAATTAAATTTAAAGGGGGTTCTATTGCATCTTCCTCTTTAAAGCACTTACCTTTTAGTTCATTGATAACTTCATTTACATAATGGACAGAGCAATGTTCTGGTTTTAATATCTCTTCCCTTAATATTGCATTTATCCATTTTTCTGCTCCCAACTTCCAAATCTTTTTCGTTACACTGTAATACCAAAACCTACCTAAATAATCATAAATTAAGTTATATTTTTCTCTCATCTTTTCTGAATATAGTTTGACATTAAATTTTGTTGGATGTTTTATAGCGAAGTTCCCTTTGGCAGTCTTCAATGTATATAATAGATATTCGGGGTCATTATCTTTTAACTTCCCATTTGGCTGGACTATCATTGCTTTGATAATCTCTTCATCGGTAAAAGTATTACGGTTGACTAATATACTGGTTAAAGACATAGAATAACCACTCTTAGTCGTATCAGCCAAATCAGTCCTGATACCATTCCAAGTCGCTTTTAACTTTTTATTTGATTTTAGAAGTTCTTTAAAACTATCAGGCAATACGATATCATCTAAATTACTAATCCAACCTTTAATTTTCTCTTTCCCTATTGCTGTTTTACCTAAAACTTTCTCTTCTTGTTTGATATGAAACTCTTTGAATTGTTTGATGTCATATTTAATATCAGGTTCAAATTTAATTATCTTTACTGGTAGACCTCCATTATGGTCAGGCTTAAAATTAAAAGTATTCGGCACCCTTAAACAACGACATAAATCTTTCCCAGCAATATCTCCACCTAATGCTTTAGACAAACCCGCTAACATCCCCCTTAAATGCAATGTATAAGTATTGTTCTTAATGTTGATTGGTTCTGATAGTAACCAATATAGATGATAGCCCTGTCCACTATCTATTATTATTGATGGAGGTATTTTGAATTCTTTTATTTTCTGTAAAGCCTCTTCTTTGGTTGGCAAGTTAGGCTTGTCTTTTCTTTTGCAGTCTATATCACAATAAAGTGCTTGTAAGACTTTTACGTCTTTTTCAGTTCCCGTTCCCTTACGATATCTGGGACATACTCCAAAATGGACATTAAGATTTTTGAAATGGTCTGTATTTAACAATTTGGTTAGTCTATCAATATCTTTTATCCTTTCAAAAAATTGCTCTTTGAATTTAGGTTTAGGTTCATCTTTTATAAGTTCAAAAGTCCTAACATCAATGTAGTTTTCTTTATCTACACCAGCGAATAATGCTTTTAAAAATGTCTCTGTTAATACTTGCATAATTTACTCTCCTTATGCCTAATTGGCGTAATTGGAAGTAAAGGAGTTAGCCTGCCCTCCAATCACGCCTTTTAGACGCAGGCAGTTTTCTGCCCAGCTTTTATTTAATTTTTTTTTGCCCTAAATTAAACAAACCCCTTTGGCATCATGTCGGCTGTTACAGTTATATTCACCTTTAATTGTATTGATCCCCATAGAAGGGTCTTTATCTTCGTGGTCGGGGTTAATGCGACGGGCTAAATACTGCCCTTCCTTTCCTGTCCTTTTAGCTTTAACTGTGATCTTTTCCTGTGTCTTGTAGTGGCATAAATCTATATATTCTTCCATTTGCTTATTGTTTAACTCCTTCCTTCTTTATTTTTCCCCCTACTTTGGTAATCTTCCAGTCATCATCTTTGAATTGAGATATAATTTTAAGCATTTTCAGGGGAGCGTCAATATCAGCAGTATCAACCAGACCCCCTACCCGATCATACTTCTCAAGGACAGCATTAAGTTTTTTCTCGCCTTCAAAGCCAATTTTTTTTCTTCTTCTGGTATACTCAATAAGAATTTTGTCTAAGTCCTCTTCGGTTACTTTTGTTTTCTCATTTTTAGATTTCTCAACTAATTTTCTTATCTTCTCTTCTTTTTCTTTTTCTGCTTTTTTAAGCAATTCACTCATCTTAACCGATACTCTATCTAATTCTCGTTCCATTTTCCTCATATATATTACTCTCCTTTCATTAACCCGGAAGGATCAGTCGAAAGGAGAGCAATAAAGCCCCCACCGATCCCGCCGGGCAATAGACCGTTTTACCGGCCAGATTTAAACCCAATATTAGATTCCTGTTTCTCTTTATTCCTTTGCTCCCTCAGCTCCCGGATAGCTTTAAGCCTCTTCTTTTCCTTTTTGATTTTCTTCCTATCCTTTTCCATTGCTAAAACTCAGCTCCTTCACTAGATCTTTACAGATCTCGATTCCTTTAATATGAAGTGAATACCACTTTGTTAAGATTCCCCTGAATTCTTCAATAGTGGCTTCCCCTTTAAGTCCTGCTTTTCAGACTTCATTAAGCCGGTCTTCTGCCTGATCGGTCTGCTCATAAAGGCTCCCATGGTGCTCTCTGATATATTCAATAGTGCCTGCCCTATATCTTCTACTGATCCCATCTAAAGCTTTTTTGAATAGCACCTCAAAAGGATCTTCATTTTTAAGGTAAAAACCTATATTCACTCTGATCACCTGTCTTTTTTAATTTGACAATTTTATATTTATTATGTTAATATAAAAACTCACAAGGCCCCATAAACTTAAAACGTGGGGATATATATTTATAGAAAAAGGAGTTTCAAAGTGCTAAAGAGGCTCCTTTTTCTTTTTGTATTCTAAACCAAAAACATTTCGATATCAAGTTTAACCTTGTATCCCCTATCATACTGACTATTAGACATCTTCCAACTTCCTTATCATTTTTATAAAATTTGGTAGCCATTCAGAGTTAAAATTTACACCCTTAGGAGTGGGAATATACTTCCCATCTACTTTTACGAATTGCCTTAAATCAACTCTTTCTTGTTCCTTATATTCCCCGATAGATAAAACTAATCTTCTGTTATCTGTAATATCTAATTTTCCGATCTCTTTCATAAAATTTGCCTTCTTTTTCTGTTATAAAAATAAAAAAAGGGATATTAGTGGCTGTTTTTTTCCTCTAAATATCCCCTTTTTAATCACTTTAAATCAAGACCTGAACCTAAATGCCAACTTTTATCGATGAATTGTGTCACGCTGTGACACTTTTTAGCAAATTGAATACATCGCCAGCTGATTTCAGACCTTTTTTTCTATTTTTATTTAACTCCCTCTATAAACTTTTGTAAATTCTCTTCGGTTACATACCAGGATAAACCTATCTTCCTGGCCTTGATTTTTCCTTCTCTTAGATATACCCGGACAGTCCTGGCACTTAGGTTTAGCATACTCACCAGGTCCTCTACCGAATATAACTTTGTATTAACAACAGCGATCACCATAAACACCCCCTTAATTATTTACCCCCACACTAAAAACGATATCACATAACTTATTTTTTGTCAAGCATAACTTCATTTTAATTCCTCAAATAAAATAATTTAATATTACAGACTTATTCTGATTAAGTTTTCTGTTTTATGTTTTTTCCTTTTAAGCCATCATTCACAACCATATTAAAAGCCTCTGTTAAGCTGCGCCTATCCCAGTATGAAAAGTTATATAATTTTTGCAACAAATCCTTCTTAATATAAAAGGTCATTTTTTTAGTCTTAAAGGTTTCTTTACCAGGATCAAGGGAAGGCATGCCTATTTTGCGTGTATTACTTACATTACGTTTATTACTTGTTTTGCCTGTGGTTTTCTTGATAATTTTATCTTCAAGATTGATATTTTTTCCTACTGGCATATTTAACTCCTTTCGTTTAAAAATTCTTTAGCCAAATTCTTATAATCAACAGAACCAGAGCTTCCAGGTGCATAACTTAATACACTTTTAGCGAATGAGGGTGATTCTGCTATTTTTACACAAATCTTAATAACCGAATTAAAAACCTTTTCTTTTGAATTGTTCTTGATCTCGTTTAAGACCTCACCTGATAACCTTCTCCTACTATCAAACATCGATACTATAATTCCCCCAATCTTCAAGTTTTTATTCAAAACACCTTTAACCTCATCGATGGTTTTCAATAATTGCGTTAAGCCTTGAAAGCTTAAAACTTCCATTTGTAAAGGGATCAATACCTCGTCGGCCACAGTTAAGGCATTTACGGTCAGTATAGATAAAGCCGGGGGGCTATCAATAAAGATATAATCATATCCCCCTAAATCCTTTAGTCGTTCACTCAATAACTGTTCCCTTCCAATCTTATTAATTATAGATACTTCTAAGTCGGCTAACCGGGAAGAAGAAGGGGCAATATCTAAACCTTCTCTTTTTACAAGTATTGTTTGTATTGTTTGTTTCCCCTGCAATACTTCCACTATGGTATTTTCTGGATTATGTATCCCGAATGAATAGGTAAGGTTAGCCTGGGGGTCCAAATCAATTAACAATATCTTTTTGCCCATTAAAGCAAGAGATACTCCTAAATTTATCGCAAGGGTGGTTTTTCCGGTTCCGCCTTTCTGATTGGTTATAGTTATAATTTTCATTTATCCCCCCCGTTAATAATTGTAATGTTTGTATTGTTTGTAATAATTATAATACAAGTTAAGAAAAAATATGTTTTAAACAGCTTGAACCGTTTTAGACTTCTCATTTAACCTGGTTAATTTTTCCCTTCTTTCCCGATCCATTGCTTTAACTTTAGCAGCTACAATTAAATAAAATTCCTGTTCGTTGTATTTATCTTCTTTTAGGTCCAGGATTAATTTATTATAGAAATTATCAAACTCACTTAAAAAGTTTAATCTTTCCGGGAGCATTTAGAATCACCACCTTAATTTTGTAGGATTGTATAAGAAAAAATCAGCCTAATTCTTAGCGCGATACTCGATACGCGATACGCGATACGCTAACCGCATGCGGTACTCAATACGAGATACGAGTCCCTTTTAGACCTCCAAATTTCGCTTTTAAGGCCCCTCAAATTTCTTGCCCTTATGATTGTATGCGTTTATTGACCTTTTCGCTTAAAAACTTACGCCTTTTCTTCTTAGATATATCTATAAATTAAAATTCTTCAATACCTTAGTTACCTCGTCATCGGTGATCCCCAGGTAGCGTTTAGTCATCGAGATAGATTGATGGCCTAAGACCTCTTGTATAAGTTCGATAGGAACGCCGGACATTCTCATCTGATAGCCTAAAGTTTTTCTTAAAGTATGAGTTCCTATCCTGGTCTTGATCCCGACCTCTCTACACCAGGATTGAATTAACTGCCAGGCCCGGATTCGACTAATAGGTTTATTTATCTTTGTCTTATCGCTAATGAATAGATAACGTTCCAGGTTATATATTCCGGTCTTATCAAAAAAATATTCTAAGGCATTTTTGGCCTCATCGTTAATATAAATTAATCTTTGTTTCTTGGTCTTTTTCTCTTTCAGGTCTAAATATTCTTTGATCTCTCCGGCCTGATCCTTCACATCTTCGACCTTTAGTTTCAATATATCGGATATCCTGAGGCCGGTATTAATCCCCAGGGTAAAGAGTAAAAAATTCCGGGGATTCTTTTTCCTCAGATTCCCCTTAATTGCCCGGATCGCTTTAAGTTCTCTTATCGGTTGGACCTTTCTCATTTTCTCAATATCCTTTCTTTACGTTTTTATTCTATTATATAATATTGTAAAGAAAAAAGTCAAACCTTTTTTAAAGTATTTTTACTCTTATTTTAAATACTCTTTATTTATAAGGCTTTCGCTATTATTTTATTATTAACATACTCCCTCTTGTGTTAAGTAAGATATCCCCGAATCCCTGCCCCTTCCCGGCCATTACCCACATTCGACAAACCTATTCGATAAACGGAGAGATACCTTTTTTCACCGGTCCACACCCGGGGATTAAAAACCGACGAGATTAAACAATTTAATTAACTTATCCCTTCGAAAACGCCTCAAAGGTTATCACCAAATTTTACGAATGATTTTCCTACCTAAAATTTTATTCTTTACTCTCCTGGCCACCTTTTTAGGATCTCCTGAAGTTATAACTTTTACATCATTAAGTTTACGAGCTAATTTATAGAGAAAGCTAACTGTCTTATTCATATTACTCATTTAATTAAACCCCCTTTTTTATTTAATAACCTCTTTTATTCAAGAATATTGCTCTCCTATGATCATCAGGAATAGATTTTTTATGTTTTCCTCTTTCCCGGGAATCTCGGGAATCTTCCTTCCCCTTAATAAATCCCTCAATAAGTTTTAAAGCCCTCGAATATTTATTTCTTTCTCTTTCCGTCAGGTCTTCCTTTTTCAATTCCACCTTATAAAAAGACCTGGTCTCTTTTAAAGCCTCTACCTTCAGAACCATTTTTTAAGATCACTTCCTTAATTTTGGTTTATGCTTTTATAAACAACCCTGCTCCCTGGAATAGACCTTCTGGTCCGGAGAGCAGGGAACGGCAACCCGGGGAATTGGAATAAGCCAGATTGCCGGGATTCGATTCTTTAATTTATTTTATTTTGACTCTCTTAGCTACTTCCTGGCTTCCCCAACTCCAAACAATTATTAAAATTCCTTGTGGAGCATTTTTAATCGAATACAGATACGTTGGAATTTTAGCTATTAGATAATCCCGTTCGCCTGGCTTTAATTCTATTTCAGGCCAAGCGTTAGAGGTTCTCGCATATAAAGGGCATCCATCGACATCTTTTACTATCATATTTACACTACCTTTCCAAACATTTTCCCCTTTATTAGTAGCGTAACACTGAGTTACATAATAATCCGGTCGATACCTTTCTACCACTGCCTCTGAAAATAGTATATCTTCTGGACTTAAAGTTAATACAGATTGTTTTTTATTCCCTTCACCACAACCCGATAAAAATATAGCTAATATTAAAAATAAGACTACCAAAAAATACTTCCTTTTCATTTCTTAAATTCCCCTTTTTTATATTTTTTTAAATTGGATCACCCAGTCTTTAAAATCTTATGCTTTCGTTTATATTCCCGGTTATATTCCCTGATCTTTTCCTTATTCTTTTCTATCCAAAGTTCTCTCCTGGCCTGACAGGCCTCTTTATTCTCCTGGTAATATTTCAAGTTCCTTTTCTTGATCGCTTTTTTATTGCTCATATACCATTTTGAAGTAAGCTCTTTTAAATATTCTTTGTGTTTTTCTCGGTAACTTTTAGAATAAATGCTCCGCTTTTTCTTGTTAGCTTTCAGATATTCTCTATTCTGTATCAGCATTTTAACCCGGTTATGGTAATAATATTTTAGACTTTCCAGGCTCCGGCAGGCTCTGCAGATGTTCATTCTACCGTCAAGATTCCGCTTGTCTAACGAAAACTTGAAGATCGGCTTTGTTTCTCCACATTTCGAGCAAGTTTTAAAGTGTATAGGTTTTATCTGATTCTCTCTATCCTGCAAGTCCTGCTCCACATCAGAATAACGGGTATCAAATTCAAATTCTTTTTTCACTTTTTCACCTTCTTTAAAAATCATACTGACAATTCGTCCAGGATACCCCTAAGACCGCCTTTTCTTTTTTCATCACTTTTTTATATTGAGTTCGGGTTCTGATTTGCTCTTGCAGTCAATAATCAAATACCAATCCTTATCAATATTCGATATAAACAAACCCACCTTACTAAGAGAGGTATCCCATGAGGTCTTGTCTTCATTATCCTTGGCAAGGCTCTTAACCGTAAATATTCTCCCATATTTTTTTTTGAGATACGGCTGGACGTCAAGATAAAATTTAAAAAGCTTACTGAAATTTTCCCTGGAAGAAGGAATTATAAAGAAAGTGCTCATAAGTCTGCCCTCCTCAAAAGAATAATTCATATAACAATCAAGGCCTTCCATTTTTCCCTTATATTGCAACAAATCCTCATTCTCAACATTCTCTTTAAACCCGGCTTTTTCTATTTTTTTAACGTCTTCTCTGCTCATACTCCAGGTTGTATTTAGAAAATTGTAATTATTTACTTTGTCTGGTTCCGCTTGCTTAAATTCTTGTTTCCCGGGTGGTGGTGAAATAGTATATCCCGCCTCTTTTTCTTTAATTGACAGGACAGGATTACTAACTATACGAACGACATTCCCTTCGCTATCTAATATCTTATACATCATTGCATCGATGCCGGAAGTATTAATTATAAAAAACATAGCTAATATTAAAACTAAACCTACTAAAAAATATTTCCTTTTCATAATTTAAAATCCCCCTTTATATTTTATTAATAACTTGCTCAGAATAGCCCTTCCTAAAGCTCCTGAGTAGCCTACAATGCGTTTCTTTAACCCACTCGATACCTTTTTACCACCCCCTTTTTGGCTCTAAACCCTGAAAGCTATGAGATATAAGGCTTTTAATCAACTTAGCTAAAATAAAACCTCGAATTTTGCGTTTTAAGGCACTTGTTTTTTTCGATAGGTGTAATCATAAGCGTAAAAATCGCTATCTCTATTATAAATTACCACTTCTTAGATTCTCCTGGGTCTTTAATATCTTAGCGATCGGATCTCTCCGAAATTTCTTATTATCAGCTTTGTTATCAGAATAGACTTCTTTAAGCTCACCACCGCAAGAAGGACACTTACCCCTTACAGCCCAGCCATAAAAGACTGCTTTACATCTTTTACAGCGGTATTTCGGCATTCCCTTGACCTTCCTTTATCCTCTTTTTTAGCTCCCTCTTTCTGGCCTCATAGAATTGACGGAGTTCTTTATTTAGTGTCCCCGGACCGATACCCAGAATTTCAGTAATCTTTTTAATCTGGCTTTCGGAAGGGATAACCCCCCCTATCTCAAATTGAGAAACAGTGGGCTGAGATACTCCTACCAGAAGGGCCAGATCTGACTGGGACAATCTCTTTTCCTCTCTCTTCTTCCTGATCGGATTAACTGAGTTAGTTATCATTTTTTTCCTTTACCTCCTAAATAAAAAAGGCCTAGCCTCTAACAGAAGCCAAGCCTCTTACTGTTTAATAAGATATATGCTATAATAAACTACGAGCCGGAGAGACAGCAAAGACTTTCGACTCTGTTCAAGCCCGCTATCATCTTTTAGACTGAGATAAGCGGGCTTGTCCTTTTAATAATACTATATATAAAATTTAGAAGTTTGTCAA
>NMQN01000295.1 GCA_003575245.1 Candidatus Atribacteria bacterium 1244-E10-H5-B2
TTTGTTATTATTCTTTTCATTACTGTAAATTTGATGATTTAACGGCTACCGAATTATCGCTTCCGAAATATTCGGCCATTTAAAACAATTTTTTTTGTTTACCTTTTTAGCCCTTCTACGTTTTTATTTTGTTATTATTTAATAATTCCCGCCTCTCCTGGTCCATAGATTTGCATTTCGCCCTTCATCTCTTATTTATAAATTTATTTAGTTTATCCTGTTCCTCTGTTTCCTTTTCCTGCACTTGTACTAAAAGCCCACTATCTATATTCTTCGTTATACAGTCCTTTATAATATCCCTCAATATATCCGGAGGCAGAGAATCAAGCTCTACTACCATATCAGAGCCATAGATACTAACGAATTTATTATAATTAGGGTCGCTTTGTTTAGCAGGATCAGAAGGCAATTTATATTTTTCTATCTGTCCTTTTGTTAAAGCAATTCTTTCATAGTGAATAAATATTCCAAAAGCCTCTAACCTTTCTTTGATAGAATTATAGATAGATAGCCCAGAAGGATCAAAATCACCACAATAATACAAATAACATTTCTTATCGCTTTTAGCTTTGTATCTATTAGAGGCTTCATATACTGCGGTCCGGGATAATTGCCCTCTGGCCACCATTAGAGAAACGTCATATCGATAGGTAATTTCAGTTAATACACTTCTCAAAGCGTCTTTCTCTGTCCAGATCTCCAAGTATTTAGGTTGATTCTGCCACTTGTCTTTATTATAAGAACGTTTAACCGTCTGCATAAATTCGCTAAGGTTAAGCCAGGCGCCAGGTTTATCTACTTCTCGTAAGCGATCTGCAAATCCTTCTTCTGATAGCAATCCCTCATCTCTACCGGCTACGCAAATTCGGGATAGTTTTCTGTAATATTTCTGTAAGTTAGGAATGATCTGCTTAGCTACTAACTGATAATAAATCTGTCGTAGTGTCAAAGCGAAGTCATAACTATCTATTATTTTTTGTACTTGTTCAATTAATGCTAAAGAATTTTTTTGCATACCTCTTTTTCCCCCCTTCATACCTAAAAAATCTTTAAACATATTACCAAATTTACCATTAAATAAATCTTCGATATTTATATCTTCGGGATTCATACCCTTATATTTATCAATAAAACCTTTTTCAAAATCTTTAGGATCCATTTTACTTTTTTTTTAGAAGGGTATACCGTCTTCCATGTCTTCCCTTTCTCCTCTTGGTCCGAGATGGCTTCTGAATCTATTGAAATATCCGTATAGACCCCTAAACCCCCCTTTTTCATAAAGATTGACCATTCTTTTCGCTCTTATTGCTGTTTCTACCGCTTTACGTTTTCTATATATTTCGCACCCATAAAAATCCAGTTCTTTCCCTTTTTTTTCAAGCTCCTCAATGGTTAATTTCCCCAGTTCTTCAATCTCTTCAATAATCTCTTCAAGTTCTTTTTCTCTAAGTTCTTTCATTTTTTTTATCTCCTTTTTTTAATTTCACCTAAACTAAACAAACAAGCGTATGTTCGCTCTAAATCCTCTTTTTGTTTTAATGGCCAAGTAGTATTCTGTTTTCCGGTTCACATTTCCACCAATCGCAGGGATCTTCAATCCAATATACACATTTAGGATAAATTGCTACACACCCAGCCTCTTTAGTCACTATATCCTGAGCGTAACCAACATAGACTTGATAGTCCATACCTCTATGCGGTCCGTGAATTTCCCAGTCATTTTTATTTTCTAAACTAAGTCCCCTTCTTTTTAGCATTCCAGCCATAAATTTTAAAATCTCTTTTTCTTCTTTTAGATCTAATTCACTCATTTTAAAAAATCCCCTTTTTTAAGTACTTACCCTTATCCCTCTTAGTTTTCTAAATTCTTTCCCGGCCAGTTCAGCGATCTTCAATCTATCCCTCTTTAACTTTTCCGGGGTCCTATCGTCTTTTTTTGGTATATATCTCGGGTAAAAATCATCAGAACTATCTCCATTACCGCCATTATCGCTTATCACCGGCGTATTTTTCGAAGGATAATCAGCCTTTAGCATTTTCAAAAAATATACCTTTGGGACCCTAATATTCTTTCTGTTCTTCAAAGCCTTTAATCTGTTTTTTATTTGCTCCGGGGTATAAGCTTTAAATAACCTCTCGATTTCCTGATCACTAAAATTTAATTCCTCTAATTCCTTCCTAAGCAATTTATTTTTAGCAGGCGGATTTACCTCTTTAGCTAGCTCTTTCTCTGCTGTAGTCTCTGTATTAAGAACTAAAGCGGGATTCCCGCTTTCCTTAGTAACGTGTGATTCCCGCTTTACTAAGAAAAGGGAAGTTAACTTCTCGGTCAGATATTCAGCATTGATATCATACCAAGTTACTCCCTGAGGATCCCTGTAGTAAATAATGAAGGCTTTTTCTTTTTTTATTTTGTTCTCAGTCTTGCCCATTTTAAAACCTATCTTCTTTATAGCGGTATCGAATTCCTCTCTGGTAAAGCATAATTCTTCAAGCCAGGAATCGCCCTCGCTGTATAAAGCGTGATTGCATTTATCCTTGAATTTATAAAATCGTTTTCTACCACCTTTTTTCCACCAGTATAAAATCTGCTGCAGAATGATCGTAGATAATACGCTACCAGTAATTTTATTCAATTTCGGCCGGTAAGGTACTAAAGTAACATCATCTGCAATAATTCCTAGAATATCTACTTTTAAATTTTCAGTCATTTGAATCATCTCCTTTTTTTAATATTAATACTTGACTTTTTTAGTCAGTTTATATATAATAATAAAAATCGCTTTGAGCTTCGCTTCGTGCCTCGCTTCATTGCGGTTATTATCCTATAAAAAATGGCTCTCTTTGCTGGGGGTCATTTTTTTTTATTTAAGTTACGGCACCTAATACCACAAAAGGAGATACCTCTGTAGAATCCCGAAGCGTCAGGGTACTATTCAATATCGCTTGGCCATCATGCCTAATTTCACCCTTCCATTGTACCACCCCTGCCCTAAATTCTGAATGCTCTGATTTCATCAGACGGAAATCGCTTTTTTGTAAGATCGCGAATTTTGAAAAATCGTATAAACCTAAAGCTCCTGCGCTGTCCTGGGCTGGAACTTTGTCGGTGAAATATAGCGGTAAACCTAACAGTGAAAATTGTCCAGGTTTGCCTTCCTTCATGATCTTAATTCTTTCGCCAGACACCCCAATAGGTTGCGAAAGGGCTAGCATCGATGGGATCAGGCTGATAGCACAAAGCCAAATTCCGTTCTTGTACGACTGGGGCAAAAAATGCCCAAAAATTTTATAGACATTTTGATAAGCAATTTCTCCAACTTCCTGCCCATCTTCCTCTGCGATTGTTATAGTACAAGGGCTATTTAATACCCCTTGCGGAGATCCTGCACCAGTACCATTTAGATATTGCCAGTCTTCCTCATAGGAAATTGCTGAACTTAGCACGTAAGCGATAGTCTCCGATAAAGGAATTTCGCTGTCCTCGAGGAGCTCTGATGAACTTTTTGTAAAAACGCTGAGCTTATTAATTGCCATGGAGATCATGCGAAACTCGGGGTCATCTTCTGTAGCGTTTACGGTCTCCGGAGTATAGGTAGCAATTACGCCAGCGATGCCATTTGTTGCTCTATTAACGTCGGCATATGCCGGAATTTTCATGCTGTTGCCAGCCTTGAGATTATATACCAAAGCTCTTTTTTTGACGATGGATTCCTCTAATGCCAAATTATATAGCTCCATACGGTATATCTCAGGAATTAGGAACCCAGATCCAGCCCCTTCGCCAGCGATTAATGTTTTGAGCCTATTGTCATAACCCTTGCTTATGGTATTTAATACATCGTCTAATGAGGAAAATCCTCCATCGCTTAAGTTTTCCTTACCAAATAACTGCTTATATTTCGCTCCGATTCTGCCCTTAGCCGGTGTATTATCATTAGCGAAAGCCTCTAAAAGTTTATTGCCTTTAGGCTTATTTATTTCCTCAAAAAGTGCGTCGGTATAGGGCTTTAGAGACTTTCTGACCCGATCCTCTACTGCTTCACCGACAATGTCGCTTAGTTTATTTATTGGAATACCCATAAAAATTCACCTACTTTTTAATTGATTTAGCGTAATTCGCCGACTTATCAATCTCCGTA
>NMQN01000358.1 GCA_003575245.1 Candidatus Atribacteria bacterium 1244-E10-H5-B2
AAAATCAGGATTGATCCTGGGTGAGATTTCAAGAGACGCTGCTAACCTCAGGGCTTTAGTAATTCTCAAGGTTACTTCCTGTTTTAAGATGTCCACTTTGTTTGAGGTTATAATTCTGTTTTTCTTAAGATAATCCTCATATCCCTTAATACAATCAGTCTCTTGCCAGGCAGCAATTTCTTCTTTTGTTCTATAGGAGGAAGCATCTGATGGTGAATGACCTGAAATTCGATAAGTTATGGTATCCAGAAGAACAGGACCATTTCCTTTGAGGAGAATTTTCTTCTTTCTTTCAATAACATCGGCTACTGCCAAAGGATTATAACCATCAACCCGTTCAGCATGTAAGTTTTCAGGGTTTACCCCGGCTCCTACCCGGGCAAGAATTTTATAGCCCATAGTTTCACCTGAGGTCTGACCTCCCATCCCATAAAAATTATTAAAGAAATTAAATAGAATAGGAGGAGCACCACCAATTTCTTTATCCCAAAGTGTGTGGTATTGATCCATTGCGGCTAACATCATTGCTTCCCAGACAGGACCACAGCTCATAGAACCATCACCGATATTACAGATTACCATACCGGGTTTTCGATTAATTCTTTTAAAAAGAGCAGCACCTACTGAAATATCCGCTGCCCCTCCTACAATAGCATTATTGGGCATACTACCAAAGGGAGCAAAGAAAATATGCATTGAACCACCCAAACCCTTATTAAAACCGTTAGCTCGTCCGAATATCTCTGCCAGAACTCCGTATAATACAAAATCTTGAGCAAGTGATTTAATATTACCTTTATGTTCCTTTTCTACTACTTTCAGGCAGGCTCCATCCATATAAGATTTCATTATCTTAAGAAGTTCATTCTCCTCTAATTCATCTATGGCGGAAAAACATTTGGCTAAAACTTCTCCGTGGCTACGGTGAGAACCGAAAATAAAATCTTCAATAGCTAAAGGTATACATTGACCTACGGCGGCTGCCTCCTGGCCAATAGAAAGATGAGCAGGGCCTTTATGATCGTATTCGATACCCTCATAAGATCCCTGGGTTTTTATAGAATTAAGCAGGGATTCAAATTCTCGAATTATAAGCATATCATAATATATTTTAAGAAGTTTTTTCTTGCCAAAATTCTTTATCTCTTTTTTGATATCTGATTTATATTGGTTTACCGGAATATCTTTTATTTTAAGAATCTGGGGCTTTCGAACCTCATTAGGATTAATAAATATAGATTTAGGCACAATCTTCTCCTTTCTACAAAAAATATCTTGCTATTTTCTAACAATGATCAAATTACATATCTTTCTCTATTATTGTAATTTTACCTGTTTCAAATCAAAATTAGCTATTACCGTATTAAGTTCCTGCAGGAATTTAGCTGCCGGAACACCATCTACCGCTCGATGATCAAAGGTAAGAGATAAACCCATATGTGGAATAAACTGTATTTCATTATCTTTCATAATTGGTTTAAAAGAAATACTGCATATACCAAGAATTGCCACCTGAGGAATATTTAAAATAGGTGTAAAACTTTCAATCCCCATTGTCCCAAGATTAGTTACCGTAAAAGTCCCTCCATTAAGTTCATCCGGCAAGATAGTTTCTTCTTGACAGGCAGTACTTAATCGTCTTGCTTCTTTAGAAATTTCCTTTAATGATAAGAGGTGGGCATTATGGATTATAGGCACCATAAGCCCCTGTGGTGAATCTACAGCAAATCCCAGATGTATATGTTCAAATTCAAGTATCTTATCGTTAAGGAAATAAGCATTTATGTTTTTAAATTTGGGAAGAATATTAGCAACTATATAAAGTAGAAAATCATTAATATTAATCTTGCTTAATCCTTTCACTTGGGGACTGGATTTTAGCATTTTCCGACAAGCCAATAAATTAGAAGCATCGGCAGAAGTATTTAAGGTAAGCTGAGCAGTACTTTGTAAAGACGTAAGCATTCGTTCAGATATAATCTTCCGCACCCCTTTTATTGGAATCTCCTTTATCGGCCCAAAAAATTTTTTACTAACCATACTTGGAATAAGTGGTTCACCTTCAGATAATGCTTTTTCTATGTCTTTTTTAATAATCCTTCCTCCCGGACCTGAGCCGATAAGCTGGGAAAAATCAATTCCTTTTTTTTCTGCAAAGCGACGGGCAAGCGGAGATATATGTATTAGGCCAGCTCCAAAAGAAGGTCTTGTTTTTTTAAGGGATTCATCTGGAGTTTTGGCTTTCTGATTTTCTACATATTCTTCCTTGGAAACAGATACAGTTTTTTTGGGAATAAGATGGTCAATTTTTTCTCCCGGTTGCCCAATTATGGCAATAGTGTTAAGGACTGGTACATCGTCACCTTCTTTATAAAATATCTTAAGTATTGTTCCAGCCTCAGGAGCAACTACTTCAAAGACTGCCTTATCGGTTTCCACTTCACAAATAGGCCCTTCAGCATTAACTTTATCCCCGACTTTTTTATTCCATTTAATAATAAGACAAGATTCAACAGATTGTCCTTGTTTGGGCATAAGTACTGCGATAGCCATTTTAAACCTCCTTAATGTACTTTACCGTTCTTCTAAATAATATATAAATAAAATAATAATTTGATATTTTTAAAATAAATGTTCATATTTAACTAATTTTATCTTTATTCTTCAGGTAAGTATTTTTTAATATCAAAGGATCTTCTGATTATCTTTCTACCCTCAACAATTGATTTAATTTGCCCCATAGATTTTGCCTGGACCATTAGATTGCCAATGGCAGTTGCTTCAACCGGCCCTGCAAAAACAGGCAGACCCGTTGCATTAGCAACAAGTTGACATAGGAGACCGTTTCGACATCCTCCTCCTATAATATATATTTCGTTAATGGTCCTATCGGTAATCTCTTCTATCATCTTAATAGTCTCTGTATATTTATCTGCCAAACTTTCGATAACTCCTCTTACAATTTCTGCAGGTGTTTCAGGAACTTTTTGCCCTGTTTCCTGGCAATAGTCTTTGATTCTATCTGGCATATTATCATCAATTAAACCAGGTTTTAAGAATCTTGAATCATCAGGGTCAATCCTAAAATTTGCAGGACCATATTTTAAGGCCATTTCAGTTAGCTCATCATAAGAATATGACTTTACATTCTCATCCCAGAATTTTTTACACTCCTGAATAATCCAGAAACCGGTAATGTTTTTAAGAAATCTGAAACCACCATCTGCAGAACCCTCATTAGTAAAATTATATTTAAAACTCATCTCGTTAATAATTGGTTCAGGAGTTTCTATCCCTAATAAAGACCAGGTACCTGAACTGATATAGGAATAATTAATATCATCTTCAACTGGAACAGCCGCAACCGCAGATCCAGTATCATGACAGGCAGGAGTAACAACCACTACTTCTGAATTTGTGCCAATTTCCCGAGCAATAGCCGGTAAAAGTTTCCCGACTTTTGTCCCGGGCATAATTATTTCTCCAAATATCTCCCTTTTAAGTCCAAGTTTATTTAGTATCTTTGTTGACCAGTCCTTTTTTATAGGATTATATAGCTGAGTAGTGGTGGCAATTGAATATTCATTTTTTTTAATCCCGGTTAACCAGTAGTTTAAAAGATCAGGAATAGTCAGGAAATATCTTGCATTTCCAAAAACTTTAGGTTTGTTCTTTGCAAATGAGTACAATTGATAAATAGTATTAATCTGCATAAATTGAATGCCAGTCTCTGCAAAAATTTCTTCTTTGGGAATAATGCTAAAAACTTTCTCCGTTATATTATCTGTTCTCTTGTCTCGATAGTGGTAAGGATTTCCCAGAAGATCACCATCGTCATCCAAAAGAACATAATCAACTCCCCAGGTATCAATGCCAATACTTACTATCTGATTGGGATATTTTTTAAAAGCTTTCTTTAAACCTTTCTTTATCTCATTGAATATTCCCAGAATATCCCAAAAAATACTATCTTTAACCCTTACTAAATTATTGGGAAAACGATATATTGTCTCCATCTTTGATACATCACCAACAATCACTCTCCCGCTCTCTGCACCAATATCAACAGCTATGAATTTTTGCATCATACTACTCCTTCTATCTCTGTTCTTCAAATAGACTTTGTCTGTATTTTTCATCT
>NMQN01000246.1 GCA_003575245.1 Candidatus Atribacteria bacterium 1244-E10-H5-B2
ATAATCCATTCTTTCTGTGGGAAGAAAACAGATTCCATCTCTGCTGCGGGAGTAATCAAGTTACGGGAACCAACTACAACTACTGGGCCATCAAGATAGTCAAAATTAAATTGGGTAATATTGGAAGCAATAGTATGGAGAAAAGAACCACGTTCACAGGCATCAGAGACAAGTACTAATTTTCCGGTTTTCTTTACAGAATCAATAATCAAATCATAGTTTAGAGGATTAATAAATCTCAAGTCGATTACTTCTGCTGAAACTTTATATTTTTTTTCAAGTTCTTCTGCAGTCTCCATTCCCTTATAAAGAGCTGCACCTACAGTAAGAATAGTAATATCATTTCCTTCTTTCCTAATTATTGGTTCACCTTCTGGTACTTCATAATAATCTTCGGGAACTCCAGAGGAAACAAACAATTCCCCTATATCATAAAGTCTTTGGCTTTCAAAAAATACTACCGGATCTATACCATGTAAGGCGAGATTTAGCATTCCCTTGGCATCATAGGGAGTGGCTGGAAACATTACCTTAAGACCCGGGATGTGAGCAAGCAGGCTGGTCCAGTCTTGAGAATGTTGAGCCCCATATTTATTTCCTACGGAAACGCGAATGGTAAGGGGCATAGTAAGAATACCTGCTGACATTGACTGCCATTTGGAGACTTGATTGAAAAGTTCATCCCCTGCCCGTCCGATAAAATCACTATACATAAGCTCTACCACCACACGGCCACCACTTAGAGCATAACCTACTCCTGAACCCACAATGGCTCCTTCAGAAATAGTCGTATTAAATAATCGATGATAGGGAAGAGCTTCGGTTAAACCTCTATACACGGCAAAGGCCCCTCCCCAATCGCGATTTTCTTCCCCATAAGCTACCATAGTTGGATCTTCATAAAAACGATAGAGCATGGCCTCAAAGAGGGCATCACGATAAGTAAAAACTTTTACTTTGGGGTAAGCTTTACTATTTTCATCTAAAGCAAAACGGTATTTATGGGTAATTGATCTAACCCGGGGGTTATCTTCTTGGGGAATGAGGACTTCTGGTGTTCGTTGTTCCATTCTATCTTTGTAGTGGTGGGAAAACATTACTGATTCAATAAAATCAGGATTGATCCTGGGTGAGATTTCAAGAGACACTGCCAACTTCAGGACTTTAGTAATTCTCAGAATCACTTCCTGTTTTAAGACCTCCACTTTACTGGAGATTATAATTCTGTTTTTCTTAAGGTATTCCTCATATCCGCTAATACAATCAGACTCTTGCCAGGCAAAAATTTCTTCTTTAGTCCTATAGGAGGAAGCGTCTGAGGGTGAATGACCTGAAATTCGATAAGTTATAGTATCCAGAAGAACAGGACCATTTCCTTTGAGAAGTATTCTTTTCTTTCTTTCAACAGTATCGGCCACTGCCAAAGGATTATAACCATCAACCCGTTCAGCATGCAAGTTTTCAGGGTTTACCCCGGCTCCTACCCGGGCAAGAATTTTATAGCCCATAGTTTCACCTGAGGTCTGGCCACCCATGCCATAGAAATTATTAAAGAAATTAAATAGAATAGGAGGAGCACCTCCAATATCTTTATCCCAAAGTGTGCGGTATTGATCCATTGCAGCTAACATAATTGCTTCCCATACCGGGCCACAACCCATAGAACCATCACCGATATTACAGATTATCATACCTGGTTTTCTATTAATCCTTTTAAAAAGAGCAGCGCCTACCGAAATATCCGCTGCTCCTCCTACAATAGCATTATTGGGCATACTACCAAAAGGTGCAAAAAAAACATGCATCGAACCACCCAAACCCTTATTAAAGCCGTTAGCTCGTCCAAATATTTCTGCAAGAACTCCGTATAGTACAAAATCTTGAGTGAGTGATTTAATATTACCTTTATGTTCCTTTTCTACTACTTTTAGGCAGGCTCCATCCATATAAGATTTCATTATCTTAAGAAGTTCATTCTCCTCTAATTCATCTATGGCGGAAAAGCATTTGGCTAAAACTTCTCCATGACTACGATGAGAACCGAAAATAAAATCTTCAATACTTAAATGTACACACTGACCCACCGCAGATGATTCCTGACCGATAGATAAATGAGCAGGGCCTAAATGATTGTATTCAATCCCCTCATAAGAACCTTGGGTTTTTATAGAATAAAGCATGGATTCAAATTCTCGGATTATAAGCATATCATAGTAAATTTTAAGGAGTTTTTCTTCTCCATACTTCTTTATCTCTTTTTTTATATCAGGTTTGTACTGATTTATGGGAATGTCGTTTATTTTTAAGATCTGCGATTTTCTAACTTCTTTAGGGTCAATAAAAATAGATTTAGGCACAACCTTCTCCTTTCTACAAAAATTATCTTACTATTTTCTAATAATAATAAAATCACATTCCTTTCTCTATTATTGTAATTTTACATGTTTCAAATCAAAATTAGTTATTACCATATTAAGTTCCTGCAGGAATTTAGCTGCCGGAGCACCGTCTACCGCTCGATGATCAAAGGTAAGCGATAAACCTATGTGAGGAATAAATTGTATTTTATCTTCTTTCATAATTGGTTTAAGATAAACACTGCATACACCAAGAATTGCCACCTGAGGAATATTTAAGATAGGCGTAAAACTTTCAATACCCATTGTTCCAAGATTGGTTACCGTAAAAGTCCCTCCGTTCAGTTCATCTGGCAAGATAGTTTCCTCTTGGCAGGCAGTATTTAATCGCCTTGCTTCTTTAGAAATATCCTCTAATGATAAGAGGTGGGCATTATGGATTATCGGCACCATAAGCCCTCGTGGTGAGTCTACAGCAAATCCCAGATGTACATGTTCAAATTCAAGTATCTTCTCTTTAAGGAAATGAGCATTCATGTTTTTAAATTTGGGAAGAATATTGACAACTATATAAAGTAGAAAATCATTAATATTAATTTTGCTTAACCTTTTCATTTGGGGACTGGATTTTAGCGATTCCCGACAAGCCAATAAATTAGAAGCATCAACAGAAGTATTTAAAGTAAGTTGAGCAGTACTTTGTAAAGACGTAAGCATTCGTTCAGATATAATCTTCCGCACCCCTTCTACCCTAATCTCCTTAACCGGTCCAAAAAAATTTCCACTAGCCGTACTTGAAATAAGCGGTTCACCTTCAGATATTGCTTTTTCTATATCCTTTTTTATGATCCTTCCTCCAGGACCTGAACCGACAAGCTTGGAAAAATCAATTCCCTTTTTCTCTGCAAAGCGTCGGGCAAGTGGAGATATAGGTATTAAGCTAGTCTCAAGAGAAGGTCTTGTTTTTTTAACGGATTCATCTGAAGTTATGGCTTTCTGCTTTTCTACATATTCACCTTTAGAAACAGAGACGGTTTTTTTGGGGATAAGATGGTCAATTATCTCTCCTGGCTGTCCAATTATGGCAATAGTATTAAGGACTGGTACATCCTCACCTTCTTTATAAAATATCTTAAGCATTGTTCCAGCCTCAGGAGCTTCCACTTCAAAGACGGCCTTATCGGTTTCCACTTCACAGATAGGCTCTTCAGCTTTTACTTTGTCCCCTACTTTTTTATTCCATTTAATAATAAGACAGGATTCAACAGATTGTCCTTGTTTGGGTATAAGTACTGCTATAGCCATTTTAATCCTCCTTAGTGTACTTTACCGTTCTCCTAAATAATATATAAATAAAATAATAATTTGGTATTTAAAAAATAATAAATGTTTTATATATTTTATTTTCTCTTTATAGACTGATTAAACAAGAAAGAGTGCCTGCATCCTTTTCATATTTTGATAAATCCTCTGATCTTACATATTAATATTTTCCCATAACATAAAAATATTGTTTTAATTTAATAAAAAAGATTGGCTTCGAAAAAATTAGAAAAGGTATTTTTATCCTATTCTTTTGGTGTTAATATAACCTCTAATGGCAGTTTGGTACTTGCATTAATCACCATTTTTACTTTGAATCCGAGAGCTACGAAGTTTTTGGTAATTAACTTTAGATTAGTTTTATCTTTAGAAGATTTTATTTTCGGTTCTCATCGTAGTCATGGAGAAGTTTTAGCCAAATGCTTTTCCGCCATAGATGAATTAGAGGAGAATGAACTTCT
>NMQN01000574.1 GCA_003575245.1 Candidatus Atribacteria bacterium 1244-E10-H5-B2
TCCTGCTCAGGGCCCCTGGTGTATGGGACAACGCAATAAGAGCAATAATTATTACAACCTCTCATTATTTGAATCCAGGCTGATATTTTACTTTCTCTTTTAATTGGAATATGACTAAAGCTAAATTCAGGAGTGTTTTCGCAAGAAATATATTTTTTATTACCATATTTTGCAGTATTAATAATTTTTTCTAAATTATTTACTTGAGAAGGGCTAAATATAAAATCAACATATGGTGCTCTTTCAAATATATTTTCTTTTTCTTTTTGAGCCATACATCCACATATACCTAAAATCACATTTGAATTGTTTTCCTTAATTTTTTTTATCTTCCCAATTAAGCTGTAAATTTTTTGTTCGACTTTAGCTCTCACACAGCAGGTATTTAATAAAATTAGGTTAGATTCAAATATATCTTCTGTGGTTGAATAACCTAATTGTTCTAATTGACCAGCAATATACTCTGAATCATTGACGTTCATCTGGCAACCGAAAGTCTTAATGAATAATTTTGGTTTATAGGTCATTATCTATCTTCCTTGAATAAATATAGTAGTTTAAGTCGCAAAAAAAATAAATTGCAGATTTTTCTTGTTCTTTCTGCAATTATAAAAAGATAAAAATATTAATTATTTATTACAGCATACATGAATTTGTCTTATTTTGATAATAGAGTAAATAATTATTTTTTTAGACTAGATGATTTCAACCCAAAAACTAAACAAAATGGTAACCAATCTAATTTGTCTTTGTCTCTCTTTACCTTAATCTTATATCGTTGCCGTTCTTAATAAATTTTCCCAAATCCTCAGGCTTGATACACCGTATACTATTTCCACACCTTCAACTGCTCAAACTTGACTTTAAATTTCTTAAAGAATTTCTCAATCTTTTCCTTTTGCTTATAAGGAATCATTACACACCCTGCAGAAAGTTTCTGGCCGCCTATTTCTTTCAGTAAGCCTTTATACTTGTATCCTTTTCTTGTCTGTTCGTAAAGCTGTCTGTTAAATCTTGCCTTGTCTTTCTGGGGCAATCTGCTTATCTGAAAAGAGTAAATCAGATAAGGTTTTTGTTGCAGTAATATAGCTGAAGGGATATCCGATGGCTCTCTCAGGTAGAGAATTTTTCCTTCCTGAAAGATGTTCTGCAGTAAACCAGTATCTGTTTTCTGCAATTCAGCTATAGTTCTTATGGTTGGCTGGATATTTCTGCCTATTTCGGATTCAAGTTCTATTACTTCATCGTGTATCTCTTTCCGGGTCTTATCTTTGGTTGTAAGTATAAATAAATCAACATCTGACCTTGAAGTAAATTCTCCTCTGGCAAGACTGCCATAAAGGATAACAACTTTTACATCTGCAATTCTGGAAAGCTCTTTTGCTATCTTTTTAAGTATTCTCTTCATAGATTTTTACCTCAAACCTTTTTTTAAAAAATTCAATTATTATTTTGAGATTGTCTATTACTGCCTTGGATCTTTTGCCATTAATCCCAGAATAACCCAACTCCCCATAAGCAAACCATATTTTACGCATTGCTTTGTTTATTTCAGCAGGAAAATGCTTATCTGAGTATTCATGCCTGCTCTGGTGGTCGCCAAAATGCTCTCCCTTCCTGGCAGCATCAGCTTCTATCAATTGCTCAACAACTTTTGTGCCCAAATCACCAACCACTGTGCTATGCTTATTGTGATAGGCAGTTATTGTTGCTTTAGACTTTTCTTTTGCTAATTCATAATGTTTATGAAAATCGCCCATTTTTCATCCTTTCGATTTTCGTTATTGTAACGAATTATAGCTGTTTTGTCAAGTTTTTCGTTATGGTAACGAAGCAGATATATTTAAACTTGTTGGGCCTATAATTTTATCATCTACATTTTTGCGTAGACCACAATAGCCCTTCTCACCCTTCGGAATCTTACATTCATTCACACCTAGTTTACAATTTGCACCATAAGGATCTTTGGGTGGTTCTATGGGTAAATCAAAACCTATTCTTGTCTTTCGATGGACTTCTTTTGTATGTCCTGAAATCTTTTTAAAATCTTTTCGTATACATTCTAAACATATATCCAAAGTTTCGGAAATAAGATTTGATTTTTTATTGCAGTTTTTACATACCGCCATACTTTTAAACCTCACAGAACATTCAAGTATGGAACTGCTGTGTTTACATAATATTTAAGGAGGTAATCTTTAATAAAAAATTACCTCCTTAAAATTAAATTTCGTTACCCGTTTTCACGAGTACAAGTTTATTTATTTTGCAAATTCTACTGAGCGGGTTTCTCTAATAACCGTTACTTTAATTTGACCGGGATAATCTATGTTTTTTTCAACTTTTTTTGAAATGTCTCTTGATATCTTTTTTGCCGTATATTCATCTATTTCTTCCGGTTTAACGATTATCCTTATTTCTCTACCAGCTTGTATAGCGAATGCTCTATTTACTCCTTCAAATGAATTAGCAATTTCTTCTAAATTCTCAAGTCTTTTTATATAAGTTTCCAGCATTTCGCGTCGAACTCCCGGACGAGAAGCAGATATGGCATCGGCAGATTGGACTAAAACGGCTTCAATTGATTTGGGCTCTACATCCGAATGGTGAGCGGCAATAGCATTAATTACTTCAAGACTTTCACCATTTTTTTTGGCAATTTCAGAACCAATTATAGCATGAGCCCCTTCTATTTCACGATCAACAGCTTTTCCAATATCATGAAGTAGACCAGCTCTTTTAGCCATTTGCGAGTTTACACCTATTTCTGAAGCCATAATTTCAGAAAGATATGCAACTTCTATCGAATGTTGCAGGACATTTTGTCCATAACTTGTACGGTATTTCAATTTCCCTAATAATTTAATTAGTTTGGGATTTAGATTTTTTACATTTGTATCAAATACTACTTGTTCTCCTTCTTCTTGAATCTTACTATCAACTATTATTTTAGTTTTCTCTACTATTTCTTCAATTCTCGCAGGTTGTATGCGGCCATCAACGATTAACTTTTCTAAAGCTATCCGAGCGATTTCTCTTCGTATGGGATCAAACCCCGAGATAATAACCGCTTCCGGGGTATCATCTACAATTAAATCAACTCCGGTTAACATTTCAAATGTCCTGATATTCCTACCTTCTCTTCCGATGATTCTTCCTTTCATATCTTCATTTGGTAAAGGTACAAAAGATGTCGTTATTTCCACTGTGTGATCTGCTGAATATCTTTGAATTGCTAATGATATTATATTCCTGGATTTTTTATCTGCTTCTATTTTTGCTTGATCTTCAAACTCTTTTATCATCTTACCGGTTTCATGAGTAAGCTCTTTTTCTAAATTACTTAAAAGTTCTTTTTTTGCTTCTTCTAAACTCATATTTGAAATCTTTATTAATTCGTTTTTTTGTTCTTGGTATAAATTTTTGGTTTTTTGGATATTATCTTCGAGTTCTTTTTCTTTAAAATTTAATGATTTTTCTCTTTTCTCCAGTGACTCTATTTTTTGAACCAAGCTATTGCTTTTACTTATTAAGCTGTCCTCAAGTCTTTGCATTTCAGTTCGTTTTTGTTTAATTCCTATCTCAGCATTTCTCTTAATATTGTAAGCCTCTTCCTTTGCTTGCAGCCCCGCTTCTTTCTTAAGTGAATTTGCTTCTCTCTCGGCGTTTTCTATAATATTCTTAGAACTTATTTTAGCTGATGATATTTTTGCTTTGGCAATATACTTAGCGAGCAAATAACCTATTGTTATGCCAATAAGGATACTTAGAGTAATAATATAGTAAATTTTAATATTATTTCACCTCCTAATATTCAATTTACAAGGTACATAGATATAATTAATTCACATTACATTTTAACATAATTAAGTATGTATTTACCTAAAATTAGAAACCGTAATAATTAGATAAAAGATTACCAGAATTATAAATAATTCTTAAAATATTTTAACCCGTATAGTTTAAAAAGTCAAACCAAAAAGAAAGTATCGAGTATATAGTATCGAGTTAAGATAATAAAAACCAAGAATCAGAATAAATTCGTATCGCGTATTGCGTTAAAGAAATTAGTATTTATGTGTAGGGGCACAATGAATTGTGCCCTTCCTGTTTTATTGTCTTCTGTTTACCCTGCTA
>NMQN01000798.1 GCA_003575245.1 Candidatus Atribacteria bacterium 1244-E10-H5-B2
TGGCACAGAGGTTTATAATAAGATGGAAAAGAATTTAATAGACCTGATAATCCAATTAAAGAAAGGCTGCATGGAAGACGAAAAGCAAATTCGGGCTCTATGCAATGTTTCTTTGGCGGAATACAAAGCAGTTATGGAAATTAAGACAACAGAAAGGATAACCTGTAATGTCTTATCTAAAAAGATGGGCCTGTCTCCTTCCAGAGGAAGCAGAATAGTAGACGGCTTGGTCAGAAAAGGATACCTGTTAAGAACAACTAACCCGGAAGACAGGAGATCATTCGTTTTATCTCTTTCCTCTAAAGGAGCGGAAATTAAAGATGATATTGAGAGGGAGAGGAATAATTGCGAAAAAAGAATCAGAGAAAAATTATCAACAAAAGAATTTGGCTTAATAAAAGAAGGCTTAGAATTAGTTACTAAAATTTTTCATCAAGAATAAAAAAAGGAGGAAAGAATCGATGGGAAATAGCAAATCATTAGAAGTAGAAGTAGACGGAAATAACTTCAAGCAGGAGGTTTTGGAATCTTCCATCCCTGTATTGGTAGATTTTTGGGCTTCCTGGTGTATGCCTTGCCGGATGTTAGCACCAACAATTGAAAAATTAGCAGAAGAAAACCAGGGTAAACTTAAAGTTTGTAAATTAAATACCGATGAGAACCAGAATATTTCAGCTCAATACGGCATCCAGGGGATACCTACTTTAATCGTCTTTAAGGAAGGCAAAGAAGTTAGCCGAACAGTAGGAGTAATGTCAAAAGAAAAGTTACAAGAAAAACTTGATCCTATTCTTTAATTTACTTACCAATCCAGCTAAGGAAGTAAAATACTTTAACCCTTAGCTTTTATCAAGGGGCGTATTTTAATACGCCCCTGCTTAAATAATTTTATTTTTCATTTCCCTTTTTATCCTTCCTCTTGGTAATAATCATATTTAAATCTAATATATCTTTTCGTATCTCAATCAATTTATTTTTTATATTGTTTAATTCTTCACTATCAGCGCCACCATTAGTCTTGTATCCTAATCTCTGAAATGTTGGCAGGAATATTGATTTTAATTTTTCAGCACTCTCCTCTATTTCTCTAAGTTCTTTGCTTCTTCTATCTATCTCTAATCTTCCTCCGGGCAAAACGATTTCTCCTTCAATAGATAATGTCTCTCCTAATTCTGGAATATGGGTTTTAATTTTTAATTCTTCTTCAATTTTTCTGGAAATTTCTTCGGTTGCTTCCTCTTCTCCGTGAACCACAAATATTTTTTGGGGTCTATTTTTAAAACTTTTTATCCACCGTATTATCCCTTCTTTATCGGCATGTCCCGAAAAACCCTCCAAAGAGCATATTTTAGCATTTACCCGAATTTCTTCCCCAAATATTTTAACCACTTTCTCGCCATCTTTTATCCTTCTGCCCAAAGTGCCATTGGCTTGATAGCCGACAAATACGATGCTGGATTCTTTTCTCCACAGATTATGTTTTAGGTGATGTTTTATTCTTCCAGCAGTACACATCCCACTTGCTGAAATTATTACTTTGCTTTCTTTGGAGAAATTTATCTTCTTAGATTCTTCTGCGGTACGAGTAAACTTTAAATTATAAAAATCCAAAGGGTTATTCCCTATTTTTATAAGTTTTAAGGTATCTTCATCAAAACAGTCCGGATTTCTTAAAAATATCTCTGTCGCCGAGACAGTTAGCGGACTATCTACATAAACCGGTACGTTTAAAAAATCTTGGTCTTCAGTCTTAATGTATTCAGTATAATATTGATTTAACTCATAGATTATATCCTGGGCTCTTTCTATGGCAAAAGAAGGAATTACTACATTCCCGCCTCTTTTTACGGTAGAATTTATGATAGCGATTAATTCTTTGTCATCAACTTCTGAAGGGTGATGCTGTTTATTCCCATAAGTCGATTCTACAATCAGATAATCTGCTTCATCGATGAGAGAAGGGTCTCTTAAAATTGGTCTATCCCGCCTCCCTAAATCTCCCGAAAATACTAATTTTGTTTTTTTGCTGTCCTCTTTTATCCATAGCTCAATTATGGAGGAACCCAATATATGTCCGGCATCTCTAAATCTTGCACTAACTTCATGGTTTAATTTTATTTTTTGGCCATACAAAACAGGTTTAAAATATTTTAAGCTCTCCTTTGCTTCTTTTACGGTATAAAGAGGTTCTCTCAACTTTCTTCCTGACCTTCTTCTCTTCCGATTGTCCCATTTATTCTCCATCTCCTGAATGTGTCCGCTATCGGGAAGCATGATAGAACATAAATCAGCAGTTGCTTTGGTAGCATATATATTACCCTTAAAACCCTTCTTTGTTAGTTTGGGTATTCTACCGCTGTGGTCTATGTGGGCATGAGATAAAACCATAAAGTCTATCTCTTCAGGATTGAATCTAAAAGGTTCATAATTCATCCGGTTAATTGATTTGCTTCCCTGAAAGAGTCCGCAATCTATTAAAAATTTAGTATTCTTGGTTTCAATTAAAAAGTTGGACCCGGTAACTATTTTGGCAGCACCTAAAAAAGATATTTTCATATTAGTTTCACCTTTTATAAATTAGTCGTTAGTGAATAGTCGTTAGTATTAAATACAAGGTACAAGGTAAGCTCACTAGTTGTAGTTTTGCGTTTTTACAATCAAGTTAAAATCTCTGTTATCTTTGTCTTCATTTCCTCTTTTTCACAAACCATTTTATGCCGAATAGGCCTTTTCCCAATATCCCTTATCCCTGGCGGAATGGGAACTTGAGCTAAATCGGACATCTTTTCTATTAATTCAAAATCGTCAAATTTTTTGTACCGACTATCTATTGATTCCATCACACTTTTAGTAAATTTAAAAGGACTGGCTGTGGTCACAATAACTGTCTTGGTCTTATCCCCGGTTTCTTTGATATATTTTTTATATACTGCATAAGCTACTGCTGTATGAGGGTCAATCAAATATTTCGACTTCTCGAATATCTCTTTTATGCATTGACGGGATTCTTCCTGGGGGACGAATCCACCATAAAAATCTTTTAATCTCTTCTTCATTTCGGAATCTATCCGGTAATAACCCTTCTCTTTTAAGGAATTCATTAACTCCCTTACCTTTTTAGCATCCCTTTCGCTTATCGCCCATAGCAATCTTTCCAAATTGCTGGATATCAGGATATCCATCGAAGGAGAAATAGTCATAACTAATTTTCTCCGTTTATCATAAACGCCGGTCTTAAAAAAATCTGCCAGTGCTTTATTTTCATTAGAAGCGCAGATTAATTTATTAACCGGCAATCCCATTTCTTTAGCATAGTATGCCGCCAGAATATCTCCGAAGTTGCCGGTGGGAACAGCTATATTTATTTTTTCATCGCTTTTAATTTCGCCCTCACCTAGCATATTTAGATAAGCATAAAAGTAATATACTATTTGGGGAATTAAGCGACCTATGTTTATGGAATTTGCGGAAGAAAAGATATAGTTTTTTTCTTTTATCTTTTTGTTAAAGGCCGGGGCTTCGAATATCTCCTTTACTCCTCTCTGGGCATCATCAAAATTTCCTTTTAAGCCTATCACATAAGTATTCGCCCCTTCCTGGGTGATCATCTGTCTTTCTTGTATTTTGCTGACCCCCTTATAAGGGAAAAATACTATTATTTTGGTCCCTTCTACATTAGCAAAACCTTGAAGGGCAGCTTTCCCGGTATCACCGGAAGTAGCGGTTAAAATAACTATTTCCTGATTAAGATTTAATTTCTGGGTAGCTTTTTTTAAAAGATGCGGGAGCAGGGATAAAGCCATATCTTTAAAAGCCAGGGTCGGACCATGATAAAGTTCTAAAAAATATGCTCCCATCTTTTTGGTGAAGGGGGCAATAATCTCGGTATCAAACTTATTATCATAGGCTTTATTTATACAATCTTTTAGCTCGTCTTGACGGTAATCAGTAAAAAATATCTTCATTATTAAAAAGGCTAATTCTTTATAATCAGTACTTTTTAATATATATAAATCCTTGTTTATCTGAGGAATGGTCTCAGGAACAAATAATCCCCCATCATGGGCAATGCCTTTAATAATTGCCTCTGCGGATAAGACTCTCTTTTTGTCCCCCCGGGTACTTTGGTAA
>NMQN01000154.1 GCA_003575245.1 Candidatus Atribacteria bacterium 1244-E10-H5-B2
GATAGTAATTCTCTTATCTCTTTATGATTGGTAGCATATTTTTCTGTTGCTGCTGGGACACAATGATCCAAGGGAATTACTATCTTCTCCGGATGTTTTACTTTATTAATTCCAATCTGTTTGAATTTTTTTGCTATAGCGGCGGTATTATCGTGTGACATTACTACATCCGGAGAAACGGTCACAATTTCTCCGGTAACTACACTTTCCTTACCTGATTTAAGGGCTAATATCTTCTCTGCAAAGGTCTTTCCCATTTCAACCTCCTTTTATTATGATTACGCAGATTATAATAGATTACACCGATTATTTATGCACAAACCTCTTAACTTGACAACTTTTATTGCCAAAATTAATTAATAGACCTACATGAAGACCAGATACTTTTAAATAAGATAAAACCTGATATTTAAAGACTTCTGGAATATATTCCGTAACGGCTTTTAATTCCACTATAACTTTATCTTCTATTATTAGATCTAATTTAAAACTTCCTACTCTCTCTCCTTTAACATTAAGCTCAAATCTTTTCTCTGTTTCATACTCTAAACCTTCTTCCTTTAAAAAAAGTATTAAAGTATTATGATATATTCTTTCCTTAAAACCTAGACCTAATTCATTATGGACTTTATAACAACAATTAATTATCTGTTCCGTAAGTAAATCCTTATCTTCCATCTTTTTAATTCCTTAATTGTGATTATACTGATTTATCTGCGTAATCATCCTTTTTAATCTGTGTAATCTGTGTCTATTTAAATTGTTCGAAGTTGGTAAAATCAGCATGGTGAACAATAATGGCTTCCGGAGTTCTCTTGGAACGATCTCCTTCCCAGGAATGGGAGGCAATAATATGCATTACTTCTTCGGGAATGCCCTGACTGTAACAAAGACCCACTCCGGATATGGGGTGACGAACTAATTTCCCTAAATTGCTTTGAACAAATTTTCTATTCTCCTCTTTATATTCTACTAATTTCCCAATATCGTGAAGTAATGCCCCGGCAACAAGATAATCCTCATTTATTTTCACTTTATCTTCATAGATGCTTCGAAGAGCCTCCGCAGCATTCACAGAAACATTTACTACTCCCCTAATATGTTCAATCATACTACAAGGACAGGGGTCAATTAATAAAGTAAAAGGTATTCTTTGCAGGTCCCTCACTTCCCATCCCCCAGCAGCAAGAGCAACCTCCCAAACTTTCAAGACCTTTTCTTTTAAATCTGAATCTTTGATTAAATTAAATTCTGGAATAAATTTTAATAAATCTTTCTTCATTTTTTTCTCCTTATTCCTCATAAGGTATTTTGATATCTAAAAGCGGGGCATGTTGTTGAGCCCCATAAACATCGGTCTCCCCGATGCTTCCTGAATCCACCGGTCTTACAATAGTTGCTTTTATGGCATTAGCGGGGTCAAATTCTACAAAATAAAGAACTTTCTCAATGGGAATATGATAGAGTTTGGCAATAAGTTCTTTGGTAATTACTTTGGTTCTCTTTACTTTTTCGTAAGTTTCCTTATCCTTGAAAATTATATCGAAGGTCAACTCAAAAGGACCGGCATTTTTACTTCTGATTACTTTTATTAAATCTATAATCGAAACTTCTTTAGTCATTTATATATTCTCCTTTTAAACTCTATTATTATTTTAAATTTCTACCATTTCTATGGAAAAAAGTTCATCGGGGTCATCGACTTCTACTAAGTGATGAATATTGAATCTATATACTGCTCCGGTAGGTACATCTGAAGGAGCATAAGGAAAAGCTAAATTACCGGCAGTAGCAATGCGCCCCTTATAAGAATAATGCATTAAAGTAGACCGAGCAAAAGCACAAATAGTATTGGCCAGCTCCTGATTTTTGGCCACAACTTCCAAAATCAGACAAAGTTCATGAGAGGTAATCTCTTTTCGAGGTTCTAATTCTCCCATGACTCCGTTCTTTCCATAAATATGAAAGATTAAGCTGTAATCTTCCGAAGAAATATTACTAAAGTAAGTAAGTACGGTGTCCCGAACATGTTCTTCACATTCATCAATCTGTTTAATCATAATTGGGTCTCTCAAGCCGGCGATACATATAGTCCGATAAGCCACCTTGCTTGCCCCCTCTAATTTTATATTAATGGTTTCGCTCTTCTTTAGTTTGGAGCCCGACACCTTTACTGCTCTTTCGCTATATTGCTCAAATTTACATCCGGTAACATCAACTACCCCTTCCGGACCAATAATATGAAGTGGGCTTGATTTTTCGTATAGAGTATGAGCAGCTACTGTACTGGGGATACATCTTCGCAGGGGATTAGTCGGTTCTACTATAAAACAATCCACTCTTAAATATGCCATCATACAATCAGAGGTGGTCCCCGGGGTAGAAGCCATAGCTCCACATTCTAAAATCTTTCCCATATGTAAAGCCAGTCCGGGATCATACCCTTCCTTAATGGGAAGAGCAGCAAACATAGCCGGGTCATTGGAACGACCGGCGATAATAACCTCTGCCCCCATCTCCAAGGCTTTTATATGAGAGCGAACTCCCATTACCGCCACAATTCGAGTAGCTTCTTCTATATCTTTAGAAGTTAATTCGGGAACAGGACCTAA
The DNA here is from genome assembly GCA_003575245.1 of Candidatus Atribacteria bacterium 1244-E10-H5-B2. Next base: position 2,613 of record NMQN01000154.1, read on the forward strand.
AGGTTTTATTTTCCCCTCGGCTAACTTCTTTTCAAGATAATCTTTTTCAACTTCCGCGTGAATCAAGGCAATCTTAAAGTGTAAATTTTTCTCTTTAGCAATTTCTCTAACTATTTCTGAAGTCCAATTAAGATGGACTTCGGCACCGGAACCTCCGGCAGAACCAATAATAACCGGAATTTTATGTTCGCAACCTGCTGCTAACATTAAAGTAAGGTCTTTTTTGGTTGCTTCTTCGCTTACAATACCAACTCCTGCTCCTAATTTATGGGGACCGGCATCAGTGGAACCGGCATCGGCTGCTATAACGTGAGGTTTTTTTTCTAAACCTTTTTGAAAAGATTCTGCTGGGAAGCCATATCCCAACATCCCTACTGGTGATAGAACTCTTATCTCTTTCATAGTATAATCTCCTCACTTTTACTAAATAATATTCTTTTAATATTCTAATCTTTGTTCTACTTTTTCTAATTCTTAATATAATTTTCTATCTAATTTTATATCTTCACCAAAACCTCTCTTACGTTTCTTAAATGTTTCAGCATAGCTTCTCCGGCTTTTTTAGTATCATGTCCTTTAATGGCCTGCAATATTGCCTGGTGTTCTTGATATTGCTTTTCTCGTCTCCCTGGCATTTGCCAGGTCTTCTCTCGAGTATCTTTTAACAGATCTAAGTGTAATTTTATTATATTAACAAAGACAAAATTATGAGACGCGCTGGCAATGGCTAAATGGAATTCAGTATCCGATTCTGTTTTTTTCTCAACTTTCAGTTTTTCTTCCTCGTTCATTTTATTTAGAACTTGTTCAATTAATTCTGTGTCTTCAACAGTGGCTCTCTGGGCAGCAATTTTAGCAATTTTTACCTCAAAAATCTCTCTTGCTTCTAAAAGTTCTAAAATGGAAGATTTTTCTAAACTTAAGACAATATTTTCTGTATTACTATAGCCATTTTTTCTTATCTCTCGAACATATCTTCCTCCACCGGCCTTACTTTTAATCAGGCCTCTTGATTCTAAAACTCGAAAAGCCTCCCGTAAGGAATTTCTACTGATAGATAATTTTTCAGCCAATTCTCTCTCCGGTGGAAGTTTATCCCCGGGTTTCAGTTCGCTTCTTTTGACTAAATCCATAATTTGTTCTATTGCGCTCTCGTATAAACGGACAGGAGTAATTTCTTTAAATTCCATATTTACCTCTTTTTGCTAAGTGATTGGGTTACTGGGTGACCCAATTTACTATTTTAAATATACCACACGGTGTTTAAAAAATCCTTCTTTTTTTTGAAAATTTTTTAAATTGGTATAAATTATGCGGATAAAACTGAAGATAGATAATTAGTTCTCTCAGTTGGGACTAGATTAATCTGAGTCCATTTTACAAATAAACGAATAATAAGAGACATCCACTAAAGATGTTTTCATATAATTTTTTTTAACAAGTCCTATAATAAATATGCCTTTAAATATTTAGTTTAAAATCTCAAGGACAAACAACTAAGACCTCCATTA
>NMQN01000906.1 GCA_003575245.1 Candidatus Atribacteria bacterium 1244-E10-H5-B2
CTTAAGCTATAATAGTGTCTAATTTAATTAAAAAGCCCGCTAAATTTTTAAGGGTGGTTTTAATTGGAACTAATATAGCAGTAATCGTATCTTCTACGGTTTCCTCTGCCCTGGCAATGCATATATGGAGTGACAGAGGAGTCACTATTTCAATATTGCTTACCACTCTAACAATTTTAGTTTTTTGCGAGATAATTCCTAAAACCATTGCTCAAAGTAATTCGCAAAAAATATCGCTCAAGGCTGCGTACTGTTTAAAAACTGCCTCTTACATCCTTTATCCCCTTGAAGTCTTTTTCAGTTGGGTATCGAATTTTATCATTAGAATATTTACCGGCAAGAAGCATATACCTCTAAATGCTTTTTTCACTAAAAAAGATTTAAAATTATTTTTTGAAGTTGGCGAAAAGGAAGGTGTATTAGAGAAAAAGGAAAAGAGTATGATTGAGAGAATTTTAAATTTAAATGATATTTTTGTTAAAGATGTAATGATACCCCAAAAATATATGGTAGCTGTTGAAGAAAATACTTACCTGGAGGAAGCTGTAAAATTAATGAACAAAGAAGGTCTTTCCAGGATACCGGTTTATAAGAATAATATAAATATTATCATAGGTTTTATTTATGCCAAAGACTTCCTTATCGGAGACTTGAAAAAGAAATTAAGTAAAAGTATAAATTTGTTAGGCTTGATCCATCAGCCTTATCTGGTCTCAGAAAATAAAAGAGTTACAACTCTTCTGAAAGAATTTCAGAGAAAGAAAATTCATATTGCGGCAGTAATAAACAAAGATAATAAAATCTCCGGAGTAGTTACCATAGAAGATTTGTTAGAGGAAATTTTTGGAGAGATAGAAGATGAATTTGATAAAACCAAAAAATTATGAAATAATTTAAAACTAAAGAAAGAGGATAGATTATGAAGAAAGAAACGTTGAGCAAATCATTTTTCTACAGGTTTATATTGTTATTTTTTATTTTATTTGCTTATCTTATTATAAATAATAATATTTATGCCAGTACTACAAGACCCTTAGCCATAATTATAGGTAATTCACCTGAAGAAGTAATTCACCAAACTGGTTTGAATAAGGCAGATATAATTTACGAAGCGAATGTAGAGTACCCTTTTACCAGATTAATGGCTATATTTAATAATAGTGATGAGGCCATAGTGGGGCCGGTCAGAAGCAGCAGGTATTATTTTTCCAGATTAGCTGTAGAGTGGTCTGCCATCTTTGCTCACTGTGGAGGGCAAAGCTTAAAGAACGAAAGGATTGTTAATTTAGACCAGATACGTTATCCTTCTCCTTATTGGCGGGATAAAAATATTGGAGGATGGATTAATCTTTTTACTAAAACCCAAAATATTAGAGAGAAGAGTAGGAAAATTGGTTTTCAGGAAAAGGTAAATTTAGATAACCATTTGCTCAGCCTGAGGACACTCAATTTAGCAGGGGGGGATATCAGCAAAATATCTATTAAATATAACCAAAAATATACCATATCTTACGAGTATAAAGCAAGTGCCAATACTTATTTAAGGTACATAAATTCTAAGCCCCATCAGGATAGTAAAACTTTCGAACCTATAACTGTTTCTAATATAATAATACAATATGTTCCGGTTAAAAAAATCTCCGGTGATGAAGAAGGAAGACTGGAAGTAGAGGTTATCGGAGAAGGTATTGCCAAGGTGTTTTACGGAGGGAATTATTTTTTATCCAAATGGGCTAAAAAATCTAAAGACCAGACAACCGTATATTATGACCGCCAGGGAAAACTTTTAAATTTGAATCAGGGGAATATTTGGATTCATTTAATACCAGAGGAAACAAAGGTGTGGTTTAAGTAAAGAGGTGAAAATACTGTGAAAAAAGAATATAAAAAATTAATTAAAGAAGCAGAAAAAGCCAGAAAAAGGGCCTATACTCCCTATTCTAAATTTAAAGTGGGAGCTGCTGTTCTCTGCGCTGATGGCAAAATATTTACCGGCTGCAATATTGAGAACGCATCTTTTGGTTTGGCCGTATGTGCAGAAAGAGTGGCTTTTTTTAAAGCTATTTCAGAGGGCTCAACTAAATTTGAAGCCATCGCTGTTGTTGGTGATACAGATAAACCCTGTTCTCCCTGTGGCGCCTGCCGACAGGTGATATCAGAATTTGGTGAAGATATCCCCTTGATTATGGCGAATTTAAAGGGAGATGTAAAGATTAAAAAAATAAAAGAATTGCTTCCCGAAGCATTTGGTAAAAACGATCTTTTATAGTGGAGATTATCTTATAGTATGTTGTATAAAACGGAAGGTATAGTCCTAAAAAGCATGGAATATCAAGAAGCTGATAAAATTGTTACTATATACACCAAAGATTACGGTAAGATTACGGCTATTGTTAAAGGAATCCGAAAGACAAAAAGTAAATTCGGAAGTAGTTTGGAAATATTAACTCACTCTATCTTTTTAATTTATAAGGGTAGGAATATTGATGTTGTCAGTCAGACCGAAATATTGGAATCTTTTTTCTCAATTAGCAAAGAAGTTATTAAATTTGCTTTTGCCGCCAATTGTGTGGAGGTAGTTAATAAATTAACCGAGGAGCGAGAAATAAATATTGGTCTATTTAATTTATTAAAAGAAGTTTTACATTATTTGAGGGAATCTAATGATCCAAAATTGCTTACCTTATCTTTCAAATGGCAAACTATGTCAATTTTAGGATATAGACCGTCTCTTGATCATTGTTGCCGATGCAATAAAAGTGTAGGAGACCAAAAAGAGATGTATTTTAATATAAAAGAAGGCGGACTGGTATGCAATAATTGTATAGCTAAAGATAAAGAAGGGGGTGTTAAAGTTTCTCTTTATTTTAATAAATTAATAAGGAAAATACTAATTACATCTTTATCTACTATATCAAATGCAACCATTCCTGATAAAAAGATGAAAGAGTTAGAGAAAATAACTGATTTATATTTAGCCTATCATTCGGAGAAAAGCTTTAAAACGGATAGATTTTTGAAATCTCTTTAATTAGATGGTTACCCAGTTACCCCGTTTGCCAGTTAACCAGTTAAATTAGTCGTTAGCATTAATACAAGTTATTAGTTTATAGTTTTTAGTTTTAAGATAAGAAAAAATAGTTTTTAGTTTTCGGTTTTTAGATAAAGTAAGTGGTTTGCGGTTTTTTAGCCAGGTAACCGGTAAACTGGATAACTGGTTAACTAATACGCAATGCACAATAAGCGACACGAATAAGTCGTTGACAATTAAAGCCGATTTTGATATATTAACAAAGAAAATATAGTCCCTCTCTCCAACAGGTAATAAGTTTTTAAAAAATCTTACATGAGAGGGAATTTTATTTATAATTTAGAGAAAGAGATGACAATATGGATTTTCAAGAAATAATTTTTAATTTACAGAAATTTTGGGGGGAACAGGGCTGTATCATTCAGCAACCTTATGATACAGAAAAAGGGGCAGGAACGATGAATCCAGCCACTTTTTTAAGAGTATTAGGTCCTGAACCCTGGAGAGTTGCCTATGTTGAACCCTCTCGAAGACCTGCCGATGGACGTTATGGAGAAAATCCCAATAGAGTACAACAGCATTATCAATTTCAGGTTATATTAAAACCTTCTCCCGAAAATGTGCAGGAAATTTATTTTAAAAGTTTAGAAAGTTTGGGGATATCAAGAAAAGAGCATGATATAAGATTTATTGAAGGTGATTGGGAAGCCCCTACCCTGGGTGCCTGGGGATTAGGCTGGGAAGTTTGGTTAGATGGGTTAGAAATAACTCAATTTACTTATTTTCAGCAAGCTGGCGGGCTTGATTTAGATATTATTCCGGTTGAGATAACCTATGGATTAGAGAGATTAGGTATGGTTATTCAGGATGTGGATAATATTTTTGACTTAAAATGGGGTAAAAATATTACCTATAGAGATATACGTCATCAAGTAGAAGTAGAACAATCTAAGTATAACTTTGAAGAAGCAGATCTACAGATGTTATTCAATCTCTTTAATATTTATGAAAAAGAAGCCAGAAGATTGATAGAAAAGGAGTTATCCTTACCGGCATATGACTATATATTAAAATGCTCCCATACTTTT
>NMQN01000403.1 GCA_003575245.1 Candidatus Atribacteria bacterium 1244-E10-H5-B2
GAAAATTTAAGCAAAGAGAATCTGTGTCGGACTCAAATAAGATTGAGAATGAATGAAGATGTAAAATATTTTCTGCAAAATTCTATCGGTAATCACCACCTGATTTGCAAAGGAGATTACAGTGAGTTGGTAAGAGAATTCTTTAAATGGTAAAATAAAAATTAAATAGGATGTGTTCCTATTTTAATTCTATTTTAATTTTTTAGGAGGAGAATTATGGGAGATGTTATGCGGCCAGTTTCGTTTAAGCAGTTACTTCGTTGGATAACTGAAGAATATCGGTCGCAGTGGACAATTTTTGGGATACCGGAATCTCAATTTTTTAGAGGAAAAAACCAGAAAAACATTCAGATATTTTTTGATGAAAGTTGTGCAACTCCTGTAGGACCGGCAGCAGGCCCTCATACCCAGTTGACCCAGAATATTATCGCTGCCTATTTAGTGGGGGGACGCTTTTTTGAGCTTAAGACTGTACAAAAACTTGACAGTCTGAAATTTGATAAGCCCTGTATCGATGCGCGGGATGAAGGTTATAATACCGAATGGTCCACCGAACTTTCCCTGGAGCAAGCATATGACGAGTATGTTAAAGCATGGATATTGCTTCACTTCATAGAGTCAATATTTAATGATCGTACTAATGCTAAACAATCTTTTATTTTTAATATGAGCGTTGGCTATGATCTGGAGGGAATTAAAACCCCTGGTATGGATTCATTTATTAATAACTTAACCGATGCCTCCGGACATCTACTATTTAAGCGTTACTTAGAAGAATTAAGTTCTTTTATTCGAGACACGAACTTTTCAGAAGTTCTGTACACTAAAGTAAAGGTTAAAAGCCTGGAAAATATTTCCAGTGCAGTTTCACCTCATATCGCCCGGTCGGTGACTCTCTCTACCATGCACGGATGTCCCCCCAAAGAGATAGAATCTATCTGTAAATATCTTATGGAAGAAAAAAGGCTCCACACTTTTGTAAAATTAAACCCGACCCTCCTTGGCTATAAATTAGTTAGAAAAACATTGGATGAGCTTGGTTTTAATTATATAAATATTAAAGAATCTACCTTTACCAATGACTTGCAATGGGATGATGCGATAGTGATGCTTAAACGGCTTTCTAAAGTAGCTACTGATTGCGGCTGTAATTTTGGAGTCAAGCTCTCCAATACGCTGGGAACAGTAAATACCCTGGGTGTCCTTCCGGGAGAGGAGATGTATTTATCAGGACGCATTCTCTTCCCCATTACCATTACTCTGGCTTCCCGTTTGTCGCGTGAGTTTGAAGGGGCCCTCCCTATATCCTATTCAGGAGGAGCTTCTCAACTGAATATCTTTCAGATTTTTGAAACAGGAATTAAACCAATTACTATGGCCACTGAGCTGTTAAAGCCGGGCGGTTATCTGAGAATGGCAGAAATAGCCCGAAAATTAGAACCAATGGTTGAAGAGAGAAGACAGCCCGAGGTTATCGATGTGGAAAAACTTAAGCGGTTAACCGAAGGGGCTCTCCAGGAGAATTATTACCGGAAAAATTGGAGGGGCACGAAAAAAGTTTTCATTGACCGGAAATTACCTTTGACTGATTGCTATATTGCCCCCTGTATTCTTTCCTGTCCCATCCGACAGGATATTCCTGAATACATTCGACTGGCAGGTAGTGGACAATATGATAAGGCTCTGGAACTCATCTATTTGAAAAATCCTCTTCCTAATATCACCGGGCACATCTGCGATCATCAATGCATGTACAACTGTACCCGTCTCGACTACGAGGGTGCGATCGGTATTCGCGAGGTTAAGAGGATTGCTGCTGAGAATGAGAAGGGCGGGTACTTTATTAAAAACTGCAGTTCTGTTGAGCGGTTGAATACAAAGGTTGCTGTTGTCGGAGCAGGACCGGCAGGACTATCTGCAGCTTTCTTTCTGGCTAAAGCCGGATTTGTGGTGACTGTATTTGAGAAACAGGATTCTCCCGGTGGTGTAATAACATATGCACTGCCTAATTTCAGAATTCCTGCATCTGCTATTGAAAAAGATATTTCTGTTATCAAGGCAATGGGTGTGGATTTCAAATTTGGGGTATCAGAAAAATTTTCTATTAGTGATTTAAATAACCAAGGATATAAATATATTTTTATAGGAATCGGTGCGGAAGTTTCGAGGGAACTGCAGTTAACCGGTGATAATAATAATGTCTATGAAACCCTGGATTTTTTAAAGTCTTTCAACAAAGATTCAGGAGCGCTCAACCTTGGTCGTCGGGTTGCAGTGATAGGAGGCGGAAATACCGCAGTGGACAGTGCACGTTCAGCTCTAAGGATAGACGGTGTCGAAAAAGTTTTTATCATCTACCGCCGCACTGAAGACGAAATGCCAGCGGATAGAGAGGAGTATGAGCGAGCCCTTAAAGAAGGAATTATTTTTAAACCCCTCTTACTACCGGAATCATTTTCAAAAACTGGTATTTTAAAATGCCGCAAGATGACTTTAGGCACTCCTGATTCCAGCGGTCGCCGGCGTCCTGTCCCCACTGAGAAGACCGAAGAGATAACAGTTGATTCGGTAATCAGTGCTATCGGGGAGTATACCGATTCCGAATTTTTATCGGCATGCGGGTTAAAGATTGAAAAAAACAACAGACCGCACGTAAACCCGGAAACCCTTGAAACCAACCTTAAAAATGTTTTTATAGGTGGTGATGCCCTTCGCGGTCCTTCAACAGTGGTTGAATCCATCGCCGACGCCCGAAAGGCGGCAGAGGATATTACTAAAAAGGAGATACCAGACTGGAAAGGTTTGGATAAGGATTTTAAACTAGGCTTCGATAGGAAACAGCAAATTCCAGAGATTTATAATAAAAAAAGCCGTCTTATCTCTCCAAAAATATCCGAAGATGATAGGATAATAGCAGAAAATGAAGCAGGGCGGTGTCTTGAATGCAACGTTATCTGTAACAAATGTGTGGATGTTTGTCCAAACCGGGCAAATGTGGCGATTGCGATGGAAAAGGAAGATGGGTTTCAGGATGACTGGCAGATTCTCCATCTTGATGCATTGTGTAACGAATGTGGAAACTGCGCTACATTTTGCCCTTATGATGGTAAACCATACAAAGACAAGCTGACTTTTTTCACTACAATGGAAGACTTTAAGAATAGCACCAATAATGGATTTATGGTTATCGGCTCTTCAGGCAGTCAGCTGATAACCCTGAGATTAAAAAATAATCTGTGGAAATTAAAATTCAATAAAGACGGTAAATTAATTCCCGTAGATTCACAATGTCCAGATGATTATGACGTCAAAGAACTTAAAAAAGCCAGTGCAATAATAAGCACAGTTTTTAGAGATTACAGTTATTTAATTAATGATTCGATAAACTGAAAAATATAATTAAACGATTGCAAGCCAAAAAAGCATACAAAATGGTAACGTAGGGGCGTATTGCAATACGCCCTAATAGCGATAACGTATAGCGTGTAGTTATGAAAGAGGAAATCAGAATTCAGGAGATAAGTTGTAGGGGCACGATGCATCGTGCCCACAGGAGACGAAAGACAATAAAAAAGGAAGGGCACAATTCATTGTGCCCCCACACATTAGAAATTACAGGGAATTAACAAGATAATTCTTTAAGTGGTAAAATATTAGTATTGAATTTAGAAAGTAGAGAATGTAAATTATGGGAGAATTTCCGCAAGGATTACAAAATAATAAAAATTTTTCTGAAGGCGATTCTAAAAAAAGCCAGAGGACCGTCCCCTGTCAGTATTTTGCTCCGCAGAAAATAGAGGAAGCACTGGAAATTTTATCTAAATACGGAAAAGAAATTAAGATAATTGCTGGGGGGACTGACCTGTTAATTCAATATTATGACCGACTCTATGAGGTGAACGGTTGGTTAGATTTGAAGAATATTTCCGAATTAAAAAATATAAGAATAAATAAGAATGAAATGGAAATTGGAGCGATGGTCACTCATGCCCAATTGGAAAAATCAGGAGATGTTCAAAAATATTTCCCGGTTTTGAGTAAGGCAGCAGCAGACATTGGTTCCCCTCAAATAAGAAATCGAGGGACAATCGGAGGAAACATTGTGAATGCTTC